>NZ_JBIVIA010000002.1:0-167686 GCF_044749485.1 Pseudomonas sp. NPDC089401
GCGACCATGGCCTGACAGGTTCGGCACGTTGCAACAAATGTGGGAGCGGGTTTACCCGCGAAGCGCCGCGCGGGCGGCGCTCGATCTCACAGGCGGTGCAAGGGTTGTGGCGAACACCTCTCAAACCCAACACAACCCCAAGACAGACACTCTCAACCCCACCCCATCCTCAAGGCAGACACTCTCAACCCCACCCCATCCTCAAGACAGACACTCTCAACCCCAACCCAACCTCAAGACAGACACCCGCCAGCCCCACCACCAAAAACAAAGCGGGGAGGCCTTCCGGCCTCCCCGCTTCTATATAGCTACACCACCAGCCAATCACTCAGCCTTGAGGGTAACCCGGCCAAACGACTTCTTGCCCGCCTGGCACACATGGGTAGCACCCAGCGCAAACACGAAGTCCTTATCAACTACCGCGCCATCAACCTTCACCGCACCACCGCTCAGCAGATCCCGCGCCTGCGCCGAGTTCTTCACCAGGCCCGCACGATTCAGCACGGCAGCGATCGGCAGGTCTTCAGCCGCCACCACTTCGATCTCCGGCAGGTCCTCCGGCAGCTCGCCCTCCTTCATGCGGTTACCCGCCGCACGGTGAGCGTTGGCCGCAGCCTCCTCACCATGGAAGCGCGCCACGATCTCTTCCGCCAGCTTGATCTTGATGTCACGCGGATTGGCGCCATTGGCGACATCGGCACGGAACTGCTCGATCTCTTCCATCGAACGGAAGCTCAGCAGCTCGAAGTAACGCCACATCAGCGTGTCCGGGATCGACACCAGCTTGCTGTACATCACCCCCGGAGCTTCCTGGATGCCGACATAGTTGCCCAGCGACTTGGACATCTTCTTCACGCCATCGAGACCTTCGAGCAGCGGCATGGTCACGATGTTCTGCGCTTCCTGACCGTAGGAACGCTGCAACTCGCGCCCCATCAGCAGGTTGAACTTCTGGTCGGTACCGCCCAGCTCGACGTCAGCCTTCAGCGCAACCGAGTCATACCCCTGCACCAGCGGATAGAGGAACTCGTGAATGGCGATCGGCTGATTGGTGGTGTAGCGCTTGTCGAAGTCGTCACGCTCGAGCATGCGCGCCACGGTGTACTGCGACGCCAGGCGGATGAAGTCGGCCGGCGTCAGCTTGTCCATCCAGGTGGAGTTGAACGCGACTTCGGTCTTGGCCGGGTCGAGGATCTTGAACACCTGCTGCTTGTAGGTCTCGGCGTTGTCCAGCACCTGTTCGCGGGTCAGCGGCGGGCGGGTGGCGCTCTTGCCACTCGGGTCGCCGATCATGCCGGTGAAATCACCGATCAGGAAAATGACCTGGTGCCCCAGCTCCTGGAACTGGCGCAGCTTGTTGATCAGCACCGTGTGCCCCAGGTGCAGGTCAGGCGCAGTCGGGTCGAAGCCTGCCTTGATGCGCAGAGGCTGGCCGCGCTTGAGCTTCTCGACCAGTTCCGACTCGACCAACACCTCTTCCGCACCGCGCTTGATAAGCGCCAGCTGCTCTTCAACCGACTTCATAGACAGACCCGCAAGGCTCAGATTCAAAGGGAGCCAACCATACAAGATCGGCCATCAAATACAAGTTTCGAAATGGAATGTGACCTGACCGCCGCGTCACGGCGTCTACGCGCCCTTGCGCGAAGATGGATTTGGTTATATTTTATACAGTTATTTCATCTTCATCATGTCATTCATCTTTTCCATATTCATTTTTCTTCAAAGTCACCTTACCTATGAGCAACGAAACGCCTAAAGCGCCCCCGCTTTATCCGAAAAGCCATCTGCTGGCCGCAAGCGGCATTGCCGCCCTGCTCAGCCTGGCCCTGCTGGTATTTCCGTCCAGCGAAGTCGAGGCCAAGAAGACCACCCTCAGCCTGGAGCTGGAAAGCCCGGCCGACCAGCTGAAGGACGAATCCAGCGCCGCACCGCTGGTGCAGGCCGGTAACGAGCAGGATTCGCCTTTCGCCCAGATCGATGGCGCCGAATCCAACACCGCGCAGGCCAACGAAACCAAACCCGAAGCCAAGCCCGAAGCCAAGGACCCCGCGCATCGCGAAGTCACCGTGGCCAGCGGCGATACCCTGTCGACCCTGTTCGCCAAGGTCGGCCTGCCGGCCAACGCCGTGCACGACCTGCTGGCCAGCAACAAGCAGGCCAAACAGTTCAGCCAGCTCAAGCATGGCCAGGTCCTGCAGTTCGAGCTGGACAAGGACGGCCAGCTGGCCAGCCTGCACAGCAAGGTCAGCAACCTCGAAACCATTCGCCTGACCAAGAGCGCCAAGGGCTACACCTTCGACCGCGAAATCAGCAAGCCGGTGGTGCGTACCGCCTACGCCCACGGCGTGATCAAGAGCTCGCTGTCGGCCTCGGCCCAGCGCGCCGGCCTGTCCCACAGCATGACCATGGACATGGCCAAGGTGCTCGGCTACGACATCGACTTCGCCCAGGATATCCGCCCAGGCGACGAATTCGACGTGGTCTACGAGCAGAAGGTGATGGACGGCAAGGTGGTCGGCACCGGCAACATCCTCTCCGCGCGCTTCACCAACCGCGGCAAGACCTACACCGCCGTGCGCTACACCAACAAGCAGGGCAATACCAGCTACTACACCGCCGACGGCAACAGCCTGCGCAAGGCGTTCATCCGCACGCCGGTGGACTTCGCGCGCATCAGCTCGCGCTTCTCCGCCGGTCGCAAGCACCCGATCCTGAACAAGATCCGCGCCCACAAGGGTGTCGACTATGCGGCCCCACGCGGTACGCCGATCAAGGCTGCCGGTGACGGCCGCATCGAGCTGGCCGGCCGTCGCGGCGGTTACGGCAACACCGTGATCATTGCCCACGGCAACAGCTACAAGACCCTCTATGGGCACATGCAGGGCTTTGCCAAAGGCATCAAGACCGGCAGCAGCGTGAAGCAGGGCCAGATCATCGGCTACATCGGCACCACCGGCCTGTCCACCGGCCCGCACCTGCACTACGAGTTCCAGGTCAACGGCGTGCACGTCGACCCGCTCAGCCAGAAAGTGCCGATGGCCGACCCGATCGCCAAGAACGAGCGCCAGCGTTTCCTGCAGCAGAGCCAGCCACTGGTCGCCCGCATGGACCAGGAAAAGGCCACCCTGCTCGCCGCGAACAAGCGCTGAGCCCGTGGCGCGCTACCTGGGGGTGATGTCCGGCACCAGCCTCGATGGCCTGGACATCGCCTTGATCGAACAAGGCGAGCAGCTCGAACTGCTCGCCACCCGCTACCTGCCCATGCCCGGCGACCTGCGCCAGCAGTTGCTCGACCTGTGCAGCAGTGGCCCGGACGAGATCGCCCGGGCCGCCCTCGCCGAAAACCGCTGGGCCAGCCTGGCCGCCGAGGGCATCCAGCAGCTGCTGGCCGAGCAAGGGCTCCAGCCCGACGCCATACGCGCCATCGGCAGCCACGGCCAGACCATCCGCCATGAGCCCGCCCGCGGCTTCACCGTGCAGATCGGCAACCCCGCCCTCCTCGCCGAACTCACCGGCATCAGCGTGGTGGCCGACTTCCGTCGACGCGACGTAGCCGCCGGCGGCCAGGGCGCGCCCCTGGTGCCGGCCTTCCACGAAAGCCTGTTCGGCCACCTGGGCCAGCGCCTGGCGGTGCTCAACGTGGGCGGTTTCAGCAACCTCAGCCTGATCGAGCGCGACAGGCCGGTACACGGCTTCGACTGCGGCCCCGGCAATGTGCTGCTGGATGCCTGGATCGAGCGCAAGCACGGCAAGGCCTACGACGCCGATGGCGCCTGGGCGGCCAGTGGCAGCGTACAGGCGGGCCTGCTGAACAGCCTGTCGAGCGACCCGTTCTTCGCTGGCAGCGGCCCGAAGAGCACAGGCCGGGAAGTCTTCAACCTGCCCTGGCTGGATAGCCACCTGGCCGCCCTGCCCGCCTATCGCGACGAAGACGTGCAGGCGACACTGCTGGAACTGACCGCGCACAGCATCATCGAGTCCCTGCTGGGCGCCCAGCAAGGCACCGAAGCGCTGCTGGTGTGCGGCGGTGGCGCACGCAACGGTGCATTGATGGCCCGCCTCGGCGAACTGTTGCCCGGTGCCCAGGTTTCCAGCACCGGCGCCCACGGCGTGGACCCGGACTGGGTCGAGGCCATGGCCTTTGCCTGGCTCGCCCACTGCTGCCTGGAAGGCATTCCTGCCAACCGCCCAAGCGTCACGGCGGCCAAGGGCTTGCGCGTACTCGGCGCCATCTATCCAGCGTAAAGCCTACGGCAGAAAGCAAAACGCCGCGCAATTGCGCGGCGTTTTCGTACAGCCTGCAGCTAGATCGAGAACGACGAACCGCAGCCACAGGTGGTGGAAGCATTCGGGTTCTTGATGACGAAACGCGAACCTTCCAGGCCTTCCTGATAGTCCACCTCGGCGCCAGCCAGGTACTGGAAGCTCATCGGGTCGACCACCAGGGAAACGCCTTCGCGCTCGACGATGGTGTCGTCCTCGGCCACATCTTCATCGAAGGTGAAACCGTACTGGAAGCCCGAGCAGCCACCGCCGGTGACGAACACACGCAGCTTCAAGCGGTCGTTGCCTTCCTCGGAAACCAGGTTCTTCACCTTCTGCGCAGCGCCATGGGTGAATTCCAAAGCCGTGGGGGTGAAGGTTTCGACGCTCATGTTGATTCTCCCGGCGCGGTAGCCGCCATAAAACTCGATGACGCGCATTATCCGCTTCCCCGAGAAAATCGGTCAACAATTGTCCGCCTTTAGTCGTGACAAACAAAAAGGCCCGCACGAGGCGGGCCCTTTCCGGCAACGCCGGCTTACGGCAGCAGGCCGGCGTGGGAAAGACCCATGCGCTCGTCCAGGCCGAACAGGATGTTGAGGTTCTGCACCGCCTGGCCGGACGCGCCCTTGACCAGGTTGTCGATTACCGACAGCACCACCACCAGGTCACCACCCTGCGGGCGATGGACGGCGATACGGCAGACGTTGGCACCACGCACGCTGCGGGTTTCCGGATGGCTGCCGGCCGGCATCACGTCGACGAACGGCTCATCGGCGTAACGCTTCTCGAACAGCGCCTGCAGGTCGACCGAGGTGTCGACGACATTGGCGTACAAGGTGGCGTGAATGCCACGGATCATCGGCGTCAAGTGCGGCACGAAGGTCAGGCCAATGTCCTTGCCCGCTGCCAGGCGCAGGCCCTGGCTGATTTCCGGCAGGTGGCGATGGCCCTTGACCGCGTAGGCCTTCATGCTTTCACCGGCCTCACAGAACAGCGAGCCGACGGCAGCGCCACGGCCGGCACCGCTGACACCCGACTTGCAGTCGGCGATCAGCCGCGAGGGGTCGGCCAGGCCGGCTTCGAGCAGCGGCAGGAAGCCCAGCTGGGTGGCAGTCGGGTAGCAACCCGGCACGGCGATCAGACGCGCCTGGCGGATCTTCTCGCGGTTCACCTCGGGCAAGCCGTACACGGCGTCCTTGAGCAGTTCCGGCGCGCCGTGCGGCTGGCCGTACCACTTGCCCCACTCGGTAGCGTCCTGCAGGCGGAAGTCGGCGGACAGGTCGATGACCTTGGTGCCAGCGGCCAGCAGCTCGCCGGCCAGGGCGTGGGCCACGCCATGCGGAGTGGCGAAGAACACCACGTCGCAGGCCGCCAGGGCCTTGCTGTCCGGCACGCTGAAGGCCAGGCCGTCGTAGTGACCACGCAGGTTCGGGTACATGTCGGCGACCGCCACGCCCGCCTCGGAGCGCGAAGTGATGACCGCCACTTCGGCCTGTGGATGCTGTGCCAGCAGACGCAACAGTTCGACGCCGGTGTAACCCGTGCCGCCGACGATACCGACCTTGATCATAACGCTTGCCCCTTATCAACGAGCCGTCTGGAAAGCGCACGATAATAGGGGCGCGGGCCGCCTGTAACAACTCTTGGGGTGCCCCTTCGGGCGCTTGACCTCTACTATCTGACGACCGTGATTACCTGAAGGAACTCCCTCCATGCTCTACCTATGGATCAAAGCGCTGCATATTGTCAGCGTGGTCTGCTGGTTCGCCGGCCTGTTCTACCTGCCCAGATTGTTCGTCTACCACGCCCAGAGCCAGGACAGCATCAGTCAGCAACGCTTCGTCACCATGGAGCGCAAGCTGTACCGCGGCATCATGAACCCGGCGATGATCGCCACCTACGTGTTCGGCGCCTGGATGCTCTACCTCACGCCCGGCTGGCTGAGCCAGGGCTGGCTGCACGCCAAGCTGACCCTGGTGATCCTGCTGACCGGCTACCATCACATCTGCGGCGCCCAGCGCAAACGCTTCGAAGCGGGCACCAACACCCGCGGCCATGTGTACTACCGCTGGTTCAACGAGGTGCCGGTGCTGTTCCTGCTGGGCATCGTGATACTCGTGGTGGTCAAACCGTTCTGACATAAATCGACTCGTACTGGAGCCTCGCCCATGTCCCTGCCCGCTTCGCTCGAACAACGCCTGCGCCTGCCCGTGGTCGCAGCGCCGATGTTCCTGATTTCCAACCCGCAACTGGTGCTGGCCTGCTGTGCCAGCGGTGTGGTCGGCAGCTTCCCGGCGCTGAACCAGCGCGACAGCGCCGGCTTCAAGGCCTGGCTGGAAGAAATCGAGGCGGGCCTGGCGCAGCTGGAGGCGCCAGCCCCCTACGCGGTCAACCTGATCGTCCACCCGAGCAACCCCCGCCTGCAGGCGGACCTGGCCCTGTGCGTCGAGCACCGAGTGCCGATCGTCATCACCAGCCTCGGCGCTGTGAAAGAAGTAGTCGACGCTGTTCACAGCTATGGCGGCCTGGTGTTCCATGACGTGACTACAAGACGTCACGCGGAAAAGGCTGCCGA
The DNA here is from genome assembly GCF_044749485.1 of Pseudomonas sp. NPDC089401. Classification (NCBI taxonomy): domain Bacteria; kingdom Pseudomonadati; phylum Pseudomonadota; class Gammaproteobacteria; order Pseudomonadales; family Pseudomonadaceae; genus Pseudomonas; species Pseudomonas sp. NPDC089401. Next base: position 6,845 of record NZ_JBIVIA010000002.1, read on the forward strand.
AGCCGGGGTCGATGGCCTGATCGCCGTGGCGGCGGGCGCGGGTGGGCATGCCGGTACCTGGAGCCCGTTCGCCCTGGCCGCCGAGATCCGCCAGTTCTTCGACAAGACCCTGCTGCTGGCCGGCTGCATCAACCATGGCCACGAGATCCTCGCCGCCCAGTTGCTCGGCGCCGACCTGGCCTACATGGGCACCCGCTTCATTGCCACCCAGGAAAGCCATGCCCAGGCCGACTACAAGCAGATGCTGCTCGACGCCCACGCCGCGGACATCGTCCACACCCCGGCCGTGTCCGGCATCCCCGCCAGCTTCCTGCGCCCCAGCCTGGAGCAGGCCGGCTACGACATGGCCGCACTGAAGTCCGGCCACGAACAGGGCAAGCTCAAACCCATCGACGAAGAAGCCAAGGTCTGGAAGACCGTCTGGTCCGCCGGGCAAGGGGTCGGCGCTATCCATGACCTGCCCAGCGCCACCGCGCTGATCGAGCGCCTGCAGGACGAGTACCGCGCAGCCCTCGCGCACAGCCAGGCCCTGCTGGCCTCGCAGAAGCAATAAGGCAACACGCTGTCAACGGGCAGGCTGTACACTAGGCGCCCTCTTTCGCCCCCAGGAGCCTTGCATGACCCGTTACGCCATGATCACCGGTGCTTCCAGCGGCCTGGGCCTGGCCCTGGCGGAAGCCCTGGCACGGCGCGGGCGCAACCTGATCCTGGTGGCACGCCACCGCGAAACCCTGGAGCCGGTCGCGCTCGAACTGGCCCAACGCTTTGGCGTCGAGGTGCTGTTGCGCGCCTGCGACCTCAGCCAGCCGCTGCGCCTCTCGGGTTTCGTGCTGGAGCTGGAAGAAGGCGAGCGGCGCATCGACCTGCTGGTCAACTGCGCCGGCCAACGGACCTATGGCCCGTTCCTGGCCCATGAGTGGGCCGACGAGCAGGACCTGCTGGAAGTCAACATTCTTGCCTTGAGCCGCCTGTGCCATGCCATCGGCAACCTGATGGCGGTGCAAGGCGGCGGGCAGATCCTCAACGTCGCCGGCCTGGCCGCCGTGGCGCCGGGCCCCTACATGGCCACCTACGCCGCCAGCAAGGCCTACGTGATGCACTTCAGCGAGGCCCTGCGCGAAGAGCTCAAGCCCGCCGGCATCAAGGTCTCGGTGCTCTGCCCCGGTCCGGTTCGCTCGTCGCGCCGGCCCATTCCCCGGCTCGACGGCAACAGCCGCTGCCTGAGCCCCGAGGAAGTGGCGTTGTACGCCGTGCGCGCACTGGCCAGCAACCGCGCGGTGATCATGCCCCTGCGCCGCAACCGCTGGCTGGCCTTCGCCCCGCGCCTGTTGCCGCGCTGGCTGGCACGCAAGCTGGCCGGCTTCATCCACCGCCGCTACTGCCCGGTCGGCATGGAATAGCCTCTGGGCGAGCGACGCCTGGCTGAGTACACTCGGCCCGACCCTCACCATGGAGCAAGTGCTGTGGACGATCTATTCCTCAAAATCATCAACCGGGAAATCCCGGCGGACATCATCTACGAAGATGAGCAGATCCTCGCCTTCAGGGACATCGCCCCTGCGGCGCCGGTGCATTTTCTGGTCATCCCGAAGAAACACATCCGCACCCTCAACGACCTGACCGAAGAGGACAAGGCCCTGGCCGGGCATATCCTGTTCACTGCCCAGCGCCTGGCGGTCGAGCAAGGCTGCGAGGAAGGCTTCCGGGTGGTCATGAACTGCAACCCGAAAGGCGGCCAGACCGTCTACCACATCCATATGCACGTCCTTGGCCAGCGCCAGATGAACTGGCCACCGGGCTGACCCAAGGCAAGCCCCTACCGGGCGATTGAGGTAAACTGTCGGGCATCACTTCAGCGGAGGTGCCCGATGGCCACCGAACGTCACTACTCGCCGCTCGACCGCTTGTTGCTGCAGGCCGATACCGCCATGCGCACCTTGCTGCCCTTCAGCGGCCAACCGTCCCGCCCATCGCCGGCGATCATCCAGCCGGACGCCGAACTGGACGACAACCAGACCCGCCACATCGCCGGGCTGATGCGCATCAACCACACCGGCGAAGTCTGCGCCCAGGCGCTGTATCAGGGCCAGGCCCTGACCGCCAAGTTGCCGCAGGTGCGCAAGGCCATGGAGCATGCCGCCGAGGAAGAGGTCGACCACCTGGCCTGGTGCGAGCAGCGCATCCGCCAGCTGGGCAGCCACCCGAGCGTGCTCAACCCGCTGTTCTATGGCATGTCGTTCGGCATCGGCGCCCTCGCCGGCCTGGTCAGCGACAAGGTCAGCCTTGGTTTCGTCGCCGCCACCGAGCATCAGGTGTGCAAACACCTGGACGAACACCTTGAGCAACTCCCCCAGGAAGACGAAAAGTCCCGCGCCATCCTCGAGCAGATGCGCGTGGACGAGGAGCAGCACGCCGAATCCGCCCTCGAAGCCGGCGGCTATCGCTTCCCGGCCCCGGTGCGCCTCGGCATGAGCCTGCTGGCCAAGGTCATGACCAAGAGCACCTACCGCATCTGAAGGCCCCGCCATGACGGACCGTATCGACGCCAAGGACCTGGCGCGCGCCGTCCAGGCCGGCATCCTCCAGCCCGGCCAGGACCAGGCTTTGCTGGCGTTCCTGCGCCAGCAGCCGGCCACCCGCGGCAGCTTCCAGCTGGCCCACGTCGCTTTCTACCTCGGCGCATTGCTGATCATGGGAGCGATGGGCTGGCTGCTCACCGAAGCCTGGATGCGTATCGGCGACGGGGCGCTGCTGGCCATCGCCGTCCTCTACATCGCCGCACTCACCCTCTTCGCCCTCAACCTGCAGAGTCGCCAGCAGCCTGTTGCCGCCGGCGTGCTTGCCGCAGTCGCGATCAGCATCGTGCCGCTGGCGGTGTTCGCCATCGAACGCCTGGCCGGCTGGTGGCCCCTGGATGACGCGCAAGCGGACTATCACCAGTACTACACCTATGTGCAGGACGGCTGGCTGGCGATGGAAGTAGCTACAGTGCTGGCCGGTTTGCTGATGCTGCGGCTGATCCCCTACCCGTTCATCGTCATGCCGATCGCCGTGGCGCTGTGGTTCATGTCGATGGACCTGAGCGAGTGGGTGTATGGCTCACCGTTCAGTTGGGAACAGCGACGCACGGTTTCGCTGTGGTTTGGGATCGCTTTGCTGCTGGTGTTCGTGGTGGTGGACGGGCGCACCCGTGAGGACTATGCGCACTGGGGCTACCTGGCGGGGCTTGCGGCGTTCTGGGGCGGGCTGACGATGATGGAAAGCGACAGTGAACTGGGCAAGGCAGCGTATTGCCTGATCAACCTGGGGCTGATGGGCCTGGCGGTGCTGCTGCGCCGGCCGCTGTTCATGGTGTTCGGGGCGCTGGGGGTGGCGGCATACCTTGGGTACCTGTCATACGAGGTGTTTGCCGAGTCGTTGCTGTTCCCGCTGGTGGTGACCTTGATCGGGCTGGGGGTGATCGGGCTGGGGCTGGGGTATCAGAAACGGCGGGAGCGGTTGAGTCGGGTGGTCAGGGGGTGGTTGCCGCAGTGGTTGCGAGTGGCACTGCCGGCCTTGCGTGACTGACTGACGATTGCCGGGGCCGCTTCGCGACCCTTTCGCGACACAAGGCCGCTCCTACAGGATTGTAGGAGCGGCCTTGTGTCGCGATAGGGCTGCAAAGCAGCCCCAAAATCTCTGCCTCAACCCAGCTCGACGATTTCATAGCCATGGGTGATTTCCACCCCGGCGCGCTCGAGCATGATCGACGCCGAGCAATACTTCTCCGCCGACAGCTCCACCGCACGCTTGACCTGGGCCTCTTTCAGCCCGCGCCCCTTGACCACGAAGTTCATGTGGATCTTGGTGAACACCTTGGGGTCTTCACTGGCACGCTCGGCCTCCAGGAACGCCTCGCAGCTTTCCACCGCCTGGCGCGACTTCTTCAGGATACTGACCACGTCGAAACTGCTGCAGCCACCCAGGCCGAGCAGGAGCATTTCCATCGGGCGCACGCCCAGGTTGCGGCCACCGGCCTCGGGCGGGCCGTCCATCACCACCACGTGGCCGCTCCCCGATTCGCCGAGGAACATCGCTTCACCGGCCCACTGGATGCGTGCCTTCATCTGTCCGTACTCCTGGATTTCGCAAAAGGGTGTCAGCTTAAGCCTTGTATGCCTGTCGGAAAAGCTCAACACGCGTCGCTTTAGTACCGAAACATCCCGCACTGTCTGATAAGCTGGCGCCAATTGACTGGCGCGTCGCGCCAGACAACCACTAACAAGAGCCTATGCGTCGCATCGAACAGGATTTCGTGATGGTTGCCTCCGCCCTACCCGCCAAGATCAAGAACATCGACAAGCTGCTGGTGCACTGCCAGCGCCGCCGCTACACCGCCAAGAGCAACATCATCTGCGCCGGTGATCGTGCCGAAACCCTGTCGTTCATCATCAAGGGCTCGGTCACCATCCTGATCGAGGACGACGAAGGCCACGAAATGATCATCGCCTACCTCAACAATGGCGATTTCTTCGGTGAGCTGGGGCTGTTCGAGCCGGCTGGCAGCGATCAGCAGCGCAGCGCCTGGGTACGCGCCAAGACCGAATGCGAAGTGGCGGAAATCAGCTACGACAAATTCCGCGAACTCGCACGCCAGGACCCGGACATCCTCTACGCCCTCGGTAGCCAGATGGCCCAGCGCCTGCGCAACACCACGCGCAAGGTCGGCGACCTGGCCTTCTTCGACGTCACCGGGCGTGTGGCCCGCTGCCTGCTCGACCTGTGCAAGCAGCCCGACGCCATGACCCACCCCGACGGCATGCAGATCAAGATCACCCGCCAGGAAATCGGCCGCATCGTCGGTTGTTCGCGGGAGATGGTCGGCCGCGTTCTCAAAGACCTCGAAGAACGCAGCCTGGTACAGGTCAAGGGCAAGACCATGGTGGTCTACGGCACCCGTTAATCTTTCGGCAAGGCGTCCAGCACGTCGCGATAGGCCAGGGACAGGCGCTCGAACCAGGGCGCCGCAGGCGCCACTTCGTGCAGGGCGATATGGCTGTCGGCGCGGCAGCGCTGCTCCAGGTCGCAACATTCATTGAAGCGGTTGACCGCCGCGACCATCGACTCGCGCTCGTTGTCCAGCAACAGCGCACCGTGCACCAGCACCACCGGGCGCTTGCCACCGAGCCCCTGGCGCCAGCGCTGGGCGGTGCCGACCAGCTTGCGGCCATTGAGGTTGACGTTGTAGCGGCCATCGCAGAAGGCACCGTCGATCTCGCCCACCGAGGCCACCCCACCCCACTCGCGCAGCACGTCGCACAACGGCAGGCACAAACGTTCGTAGGCATTTTCGATACGGCCATGGTCGCCCTCACTGCGTGGCGCGACGTAGACCAGAGCGACGTTCACGGTCGAATGCGACTGCGGCACCGGCTCGCCACCGGTTTCGCGCAACAGCACCGGCCAGCCGGCAATGGCCAGTTCGGAGCAGGCGGCCTCGAAGTTTTCCAGGCGGCTCATGCGCCGGGGCATGACCAGGGCGTGGTCGGTAGGGCGCCAGAACAGCACGCCGGAATCGCGTTCGCCGCGGCACACCGCAGCCAGCAGATCTTGTTCGGCGTGAAGGCCCTGCTCGACAGTCAGGGCGAGGGGTTGATCGGTCATTGATCCACCTTGGATGTCAGAATCACTGGCCTCTTCGCGGGTAAACCCGCTCCCACAGGATCTCAACCATGGTCAGGATTGTGGTGACCCTGTGGGAGCGGGTTTACCCGCGAAAGGGCCGGAACAGGCATACAAAAAAGCCGGCAACAAGCCGGCTTCATTTTTTCGATCAGTCCAGAGGCTGAACAGTCTTCTTCACCTGATCCGGGAAGAACAACCGCTGCAACTCCAGCCCCGGCTGCGCGGCGCGCATGAACGCCTCGCCGACCAGGAACGAGTAGACCTCGTTGATCTCCATCAGCTCGACGTCGGCGCGGTTGAGAATACCGCTCTCGGTAATCGCCAGACGGTCACGTGGAATGCGCGGCAGCAGGTCGAGGGTGGTGTCGAGGCTGACCTCGAAGGTGTGCAGGTTGCGGTTGTTGACCCCGACCAGCGGCGTGTCGAGGGTCTTCAGCGCGCGTTCCAGCTCGTCGCCGTCATGCACTTCGACCAGCACGTCGAGCCCGACGTCCTTGGCCGTGGCAGCCAGCTCGGCCATTTTCACATCATCCAGCGCCGAGACGATCAGCAGTACACAGTCGGCGCCCAGGGCACGGGCCTCGACGATCTGGTACGGGTCGACCATGAAGTCCTTGCGGATCACCGGCAACGATACCGCGGCGCGGGCCTGCTGCAGGTACTCGTCGGCACCCTGGAAGTAGTCCACGTCGGTCAATACCGACAGGCAGGTCGCCCCGCCCTTCTCGTAGCTGACGGCGATGTCCGCCGGCACGAAGTCCTCGCGGATCACGCCCTTGCTCGGCGAGGCTTTCTTGATTTCGGCGATGACTGCCGGCTTCTTGAGCTTGGCCTGCTCGATCAGGGCGTTGGCGAAACCACGGGGGGCATCGGCCGCCTTGGCCAGGCGCTCCAGCTCGGCGAGGCTCACGCGCGCGCTGCGCTCGGCCACTTCCTGGAACTTGCGGGCGATGATCCTTTCCAGCACCGTCGGCACACTCATGCTTCGTTCTCCACCTTGAATACTGCAGTAAAGGCGCCCAGTTCCTGCAGCTTCTCCCAGGCCAGGCCCGTGTGCAGTACGTCGTGGGCCAGTTCCACGCCCGACTTGAGGCTCATGGCATGGTCCGCGGCGTAAAGTGCCGCGCCAGCATTGAGCACGATCATTTCGGCGGCCTTCTGGCCGTTTTCGGTCTTGCGACGGCCCAGCGCATCACGGATCAGTTCCAGCGACGCCTGCGGGTTCTCGACCGCCAGGCCATGCAGGCTCTGGCTCTTCATGCCGAGGTCTTCCGGCTCGACCCAGTACTCGCTGATCTGGTCGTTCTTCAGCTCGGCGACGAAGGTCGGTGCGGCAAGGCTGAACTCGTCCAGGCCGTCCTTCGAATGCACCACCAGCACGTGCTTGCTACCCAGGCGCTGCAGCACCTCGGCCAGCGGGCGGCACAGCGCCTGGGTGAACACCCCGACCACCTGGTGCTTCACGCCAGCCGGATTCGTAAGCGGGCCCAGCATGTTGAACAGGGTGCGCAGGCCCAGGTCGCGACGCGGGCCGGCGGCGTACTTCATGGCGGTGTGATGGCTCTGGGCGAACATGAAGCCAATCCCCAGGCTGTCGATACAGCGGGCAACCTGGGTCGGGGTCAGGTTCAGGTAGATGCCGGCGGCTTCCAGCAGGTCGGCGCTGCCGCTCTTGCCGGAGACCGCGCGGTTGCCGTGCTTGGCCACGGTGCAGCCGGCCGCCGCGAGAACGAACGACGACGCGGTGGAAACGTTGAAGATGTTGGCGCCGTCACCGCCGGTGCCGACGATGTCGACCACACCGTCGAGGGATTTCAGTTCGACCTTGCCGCACAGCTCGCGCATCACCGACACCGCGCCGACGATCTCGTCGATGCTCTCGCTCTTCATGCGCATGGCCATCAGGAAGGCGCCGATCTGCGCCTCGCTGCACTGGCCGGTCATGATCTGGCGCATGACGTCGCGCATTTCCTCGGTGCTGAGGTCAAGCTGGCTGACCACGCGGTTCAGCGCACCTTTGATATCCATGATCGCTCCTTAGCGGTGGCCGCCGGTCTGTTTTAGGAAGTTGGCGAACAGCTCGTGGCCCTGCTCGGTGAGGATCGACTCGGGGTGGAACTGCACCCCTTCGATGTTCAGGGTCTTGTGGCGCAGGCCCATGATCTCGTCGACCGAACCGTCTTCGTGGGCAGTCCAGGCGGTGACCTCAAGGCAATCCGGCAGGGTTTCGCGCTTGACCACCAGGGAATGGTAGCGGGTCACGGTCAGCGGGTTGTTGAGTTCGGCGAACACGCCCAGGTCGCGGTGGTGCACCGGGCTGGTCTTGCCATGCATCACCTGGCGCGCGCGCACCACGTCACCGCCGAAGGCCTGGCCGATCGACTGGTGGCCGAGGCACACGCCGAGGATCGGCAGCTTGCCGGCAAAGTGCAGGATGGCCTCGATCGACACACCGGCCTCGCTCGGGGTGCACGGGCCTGGGGAAACGACGATGCGCTCGGGGTTGAGGGCTGCGATCTCGGCGAGGGTCATTTCGTCGTTGCGAATGACCTTGACCTCGGCACCCAGCTCGCCAAGGTATTGAACGACGTTGTAAGTGAATGAGTCGTAATTGTCGATCATCAGTAACATCGGGCTAAACCTCTTGAATCTACTGACTTCAAAATTCGAACCTTCCTACTCCTGTCGAAGTCAGCAACCACGGACGTGGCTTGGCCAAGAAGGACAGTCGCTATACAGGCGGGAAGGCAAACGGGGACGGGCCGGACGGGCCGGCAGGAGATAAAGTCAGGCGCGCCAACGCCAACGGGCGTGGGCCTTGATAACGCGCATCAAGAGTTTGCTGACGATCAACACAGGAATGGTCTCGCTCATACGTTCCGGCACAGTAGCTTACCGGGGCGGCGGGCGCAACATGCCCGTAAACACGGGGAAACGAATGGACTTGGGAGCGATGCCCGGCGATTTGCTATGGTCGATCCGGTAGTCCCCATAAAAACAATGAAAAGGATGTTCAACGATGCGAAAAGCTCCTTTATTGCGCTTTACCCTCGCTTCACTGGCCCTGGCCTGCAGCCAGGCATTTGCTGCACCCTCGCCCTACTCGACGTTGATCGTGTTCGGCGACAGCCTGAGCGACGCCGGGCAGTTTCCCGACCTGACCGGCGGTACCCTGGGCATGCGCTTCACCAACCGCGATGCCAACGGCAACTACGCGCCGGTGTCGCCGATGATCCTCGGTGGCAGGCTTGGCGTCAGCCCGAGCGAACTGGGCCCCTCGACTTCGCTGAGCTACCAGGCGCTGGGCCTGCCCGACGGCAACAACTGGGCGGTGGGCGGCTATACCACGCAACAGATCCTCGACTCGATTACCGACACTTCCGAAACGGTGATTCCACCAGGCACTGCTGGAGCGGGCCTGGTCCTGCGTGAGAAAGCGGGCTACCTGGCCAACGGCCTGCAAGCCGATCCCAACGCCCTGTACTACCTGACCGGCGGTGGCAACGACTTCCTCCAGGGCCTGGTCAACAGCGCCGGCGACGCCGCAGCCGCCGGCGCCCGCCTCGCTGCCAGCGCCCAGGCCCTGCAGCAAGGGGGCGCGCGCTACATCATGGTCTGGCTGCTGCCGGACCTGGGGCAGACGCCGAACTTCAGCGGTACCGCACAAGAAAATGCGCTGTCGCAACTGTCCGGGGTGTTCAACCAGTCGCTGCTCAGCCAGCTGCGCCAGGTCGATGCCGAAATCATCCCGCTGAACATTCCCGTGCTGCTCGGCGAAGCCCTGGCCAGCCCCGACCAGTTCGGCCTGGCCAGCGGGCAGAACCTTGTGGGCACCTGCTACAGCGGCAGCAACTGCGTCGAAAACCCGGTCTACGGCATCAACGGCAGCACGCCCGACGCGACAAAGCTGCTGTTCAACGATTCGGTGCACCCGACCATCGCCGGCCAGCAGCTGATTGCCGACTACGCCTACTCGATCCTCTCCGCCCCGTGGGAGCTGACACTGCTGCCGGAAATGGCCCACGCCAGCCTGCGCGCGCACCAGGACGAACTGCGCAACCAGTGGCAGACGCCCTGGCAAGCGGTGGGCCAATGGCAGGCGTTCGTCAGCACCGGCGCCCAGGACCTGGACTTCGACGACCAGCGCAGCGCCGCCAGCGGCGATGGTCGCGGCTACAACCTGACCCTGGGCGGCAGCTACCGGCTGAACGACGCGTGGCGCCTGGGCCTGGCCGGCGGTATATACCGGCAGAAGCTGGAAGCCGGTGAGCAGGACTCCGACTACAAGCTCGACAGTTACCTCGCCAGCGCCTTCGCCCAGTTCCGCCAGGACCGCTGGTGGGCCGATGCCGCCTTGACCGCCGGGCACCTGGACTATCGCGACCTCAAGCGCACCTTCGCCCTGGGCGTGAACGACCGCAGCGAAAAAGGCGACAGCGATGGCGAGGCCTGGGCGGTGACCGGCCGGTTGGGCTACAACCTGGCGGCCGACAGCAGCAGCTGGCAACTGGCGCCGTTCATCAGCGCCGACTATGCGCGGGTCAAGGTCGATGGCTATGACGAGAAGAGCGGGCGCTCGACGGCACTGGGCGTCGATGACCAGGAGCGGACGTCGCGGCGCCTGGGCGTGGGGTTGCTGGGCAGCGTGCAGGTGTTGCCGAGTACCAAGGTGTTCGCCGAGGTGGCGCAGGAGCATGAATTCGAGGATGACCAGCAGGATGTGACCCTGCACCTGACCACATTGCCGGGCAATGACTTCACCTTGACCGGGTATACGCCGCACAGCGATTCGACCCGGGCGAGCCTGGGGGTGAGCCATGAGCTGGTGGCGGGGGTGCATCTGCGTGGGAACTACAACTGGCGCAAGAGTGATGAGCTGACCCAGCAGGGGGTGAGCCTGGGCATTAGTGTCGACTTCTAAATTGTTGGGGCCGCTTTGCGGCCCATTCGCGGCTAAAGCCGCTCCCACAGGGACTGCACAGGTTTCAAGCCCAGCGTATTCCCTGTGGGAGCGGCTTTAGCCGCGAATGGGCTGCAAAGCAGCCCCAATCGATTTACTTGGCCGTGGTCTGCTCAGCAAGCGCCACCGCACGGAACATCGCCCGGCGCTTGTTGATGGTTTCTTCCCACTCCAGCGCCGGCACCGAGTCGGCGACGATGCCGCCACCGGCCTGCACATGCAGCTCGCCGTCCTTGATCACTGCGGTACGGATGGCAATCGCGGTGTCCATGTTGCCGTTCCAGGCGAAATAGCCGACAGCACCGCCATACACACCACGCTTGACCGGCTCCAGCTCGTCGATGATTTCCATCGCACGGATCTTCGGCGCGCCCGACAAGGTCCCCGCCGGCAGGATCGCCCGCAGCGCGTCCATCGCGGTCAGGCCCTCGCGCAGCTGGCCGGTGACGTTGGAGACGATGTGCATCACATTGGAGTAGCGCTCGATCACCATCTTCTCGGTCAGGCGCACACTGCCGGTGGACGACACACGGCCCACGTCGTTGCGCCCCAGGTCGATCAGCATCAGGTGCTCGGCGATCTCCTTGTCGTCCGACAGCAGGTCGTCTTCCAGCGCGCGGTCGGCTTCCTCGGTCGCCCCACGCGGACGGGTGCCGGCAATCGGGCGCACGGTGACCAGGTTGTCTTCCACCCGCACCAGCACCTCGGGCGAGCTGCCGACCACGTGGAAGTCGCCGAAGTTGAAGAAGTACATGTACGGCGTCGGGTTGAAGCAGCGCAGCGCGCGGTACAGGTCGATGGGCGCGGCCTTGAAGTCGATCGACATGCGCTGCGACGGCACCACCTGCATGCAGTCGCCGGCCAAGATGTATTCCTTGATCCGGCCCACGGCATTTTCGTAGTCGTCACGGGTGTAGCTGGAGCGGAACTCCGGCTCGGCGGCCATCGGCCCACTCAGATCCAGGCCGCGTCGCGGAGTGATCGGCTGGCGCAGGGTTTCGAGCAGGCCTTGCAGGCGTGCCTGGCCCTGTTCGAAGGCCTGTTCTTCGGCCGGGTCGACCAGCACGATGGCGTGCATCTTGCCCGCCAGGTTGTCGAACACCACCACCGCGTCGGAAACCATCAGCAGGATGTCCGGCACGCCCAGCGGGTCCGGGTTCGGGCTGGCACCCAGGCGCTTCTCGACATAGCGCACGCAGTCATAGCCGAAGTAGCCGACCAGGCCTCCGTTGAAACGCGGCAGGCCGGGGATGTCGGCGACCTTGTAGCGGTCCTTGAAGGACTCGACGAAGGCCAGCGGGTCCTCGACGTCATGGCTTTCCACCTCGACGCCATCCTGGAGGATGCTGACGTGGTAGCCATGCACACGCATCACGGTGCGCGACGGCAGGCCGATCATCGAGTAGCGGCCCCATTTCTCGCCGCCCTGCACGGACTCGAGCAGGTAGGAGTTGGGCTGGTCGGCCAGTTTCAGGTAGATCGACAGCGGCGTGTCGAAGTCGGCCAGGGTTTCGCAGGCCAAGGGAATGCGGTTGTAGCCGGCAGCGGCCAGGCGCAGGAATTCTTCGCGGGTCATGGAGTAGCCTCGTGGCAAGCAGCAATGGGTCAGGCAAACGGACGGGCCGGCACGCGCCGGCAGGCAGAAGTCAGGCGCGCCAACGCCAACGGGCCAGGGCCTTGATGACTTTCATCCAGAATTTGCCAGTGACCGCCACGGTGGACTCTCTGTCTTGGGAGGCTTGAAGGTCCGCCAACGTTATCCCAGTGGCCGGGTCTGCGCAACCGGGCAGCAGCGCACGCAGGTCATCGATCACCAGGCTCGGCGCCTCATCGGTGATCGGCCGGCCATGGTTGTAGCCATAGGTCAGGCCAACGCACTGCACGCCCGCCGCCTTGGCCGCCAGCACGTCGCTGCGCGAATCGCCGACGAACAGCGACTGCTGCGGGGTGACGCCGGCCATCTGCATGACGAACAGCAGCGCCGCCGGGTCGGGCTTTTTCTGCGGCAGGGTGTCGCCGCCGATGATCCAGCGGAAATAGCGGCCGATCTTCATCTGGTCGAGCAAGGGCGCGACGAAACGCTCCGGCTTGTTGGTGATCAGCGCCATCTCCACCCCCTGCTTCTGCACCCAGCGCAGGGTGTCCTTCACACCGGGATAGACCACGGTGAGCTCATGGCTTTCGGCATAGGCCTCCATGAACAGCGCCAGGCCCTGTTCGGCCAGCGCGTCGTCCACGCCAGCATGCTCGATGCCACCGGCCAGGGCCCGGCGCACCAGCACCTGGGCGCCATTGCCCACCCAGTGGCGCACCGCCTCGAGGCCGGCGGGCGGGCGCCCGAGTTCGAGCAGCATGCGGTCCACGGCGGCGGCCAGGTCGGGTACCGAATCGATCAAGGTACCGTCCAGATCGAACATCACCAGCCTGGGCAGCGTCCCCGGGAACAGCTGCTCGAAGCCGCTCATGGGCGGGCCTGGGCCAGTTCGGCGCGCATCTTGGCGATGACTTCCTGGTAGTCCGGGGCGTTGAAGATCGCCGAGCCGGCGACGAAGGTGTCGGCGCCAGCGGCGGCGATCTCGCGGATGTTGTTGACGTTGACGCCGCCATCGATCTCCAGGCGGATGTCACGGCCACTGGCGTCGATCAGCGCGCGCGCTTCGCGCAGCTTGTCGAGGGTGCCGGGGATGAACTTCTGCCCGCCGAAGCCTGGGTTGACGCTCATCAGCAGGACCATGTCGACCTTGTCCATCACGTACTTCAGCGCGTCCAGGCTGGTCGCCGGGTTGAACACCAGGCCGGCCTTGCAGCCACCGGCCTTGATCAGCTGCAGCGAGCGGTCGATGTGCTGCGAGGCTTCCGGGTGGAAGGTGATGTAGGTCGCACCGGCCTCGATGAAGTCGCCGATGATGCGGTCGACCGGGCTGACCATCAGGTGCACGTCGATCGGCGCGGTCACGCCATACTTGCGCAGCGCGGTGCAGACCATCGGGCCGATGGTCAGGTTGGGCACGTAGTGGTTGTCCATCACGTCGAAGTGGACGATGTCGGCACCTGCGGCCAGAACCTTGTCGACGTCCTCGCCGAGGCGGGCGAAGTCGGCGGAAAGAATGGAGGGGGCAATAGCGTAGGGCTGCATGGCGCACCTGTTGGGCAGAATCACGGTGGCGCGCATTGTAACCGTTTTAACCTGTACTGGCCTCTTCGCGGGTGAACCCGCTCCCACAGGATTTGTGCAGATCTGTGGACTGTGGGAGCGGCTTTAGCCGCGAAGAGGCCAGCACAGCCAACCCTTCATCAAGCGGGCTGCTGTGTCCTGAGCTTCTCGCTGCGCCCACGCAACCATTCCAGGGTCAGCAACAACACCACCGAAAACGCGATCAGCAAGGTCGCCGCCGCCGCGATGGTCGGGCTCAGGTTCTCGCGAATGCCACTGAACATCTGCCGCGGCAGGGTGGCCTGCTCGGGCCCGGCGAGGAACAGCGTCACCACCACTTCGTCGAACGAGGTGGCAAAGGCGAACAGCGCCCCCGAGATCACCCCGGGCGCGATCAGCGGCAAGGTCACCCGACGGAAGGCCAGCAATGGCGAGGCGCCGAGGCTGGCCGCTGCGCGCACCAGGTTGTAGTTGAAGCCCTGCAAGGTCGCCGACACGGTGATGATGACGAACGGCACCCCCAGCACCGCATGCACCAGGATCAAGGACACGAAGCTGTTGCCCATCCCCAGCGGCGCGAAGAACAGGTAGCTGGCCACGCCGATGATCACCACCGGCACCACCATGGGCGAAATCACCAGCGCCATCACCAGCGACTTGCCGGGGAAGTCGCCGCGGGTCAGGCCGATCGACGCCAGGGTGCCGAACACCATGGCCAGCACCGTGGCCGCCGGGGCGACGATGATGCTGTTCTTCAGCGCCCGCATCCATTCGGCCGAGGCGAAGAAGTCGTGGTACCACTGCAGCGAAAAGCCCTGCAGCGGGTAGACCAGGAAGCTGCCGCTGTTGAACGACAAGGGCACGATCACCAGCACCGGCAGCACCAGGAACAGCAGGATCAGGCCGCAGAGAATGCGCAGGGTGTAGAACCACACCCGCTCGACGGGCGACATGTACGGGCTCAGCATCTCGAGGCTCCTCAGCTCAGGCGCAGGCGGCTGGCGCCGACCAGCCAGCTATAGATCAGGTACAGCAGCACGGTCGCCAGCAGCAACAGCCCGCCCAGGGCGGTGGCCATGCCCCAGTTGATGCTGGTGTTGGTATAGAAGGCGACGAAGTAGCTGACCATCTGGTCGTTCGGGCTGCCGAGCAGCGCCGGGGTGATGTAGTAGCCGATGGCCAGAATGAACACCAGCAGGCAACCGGCGCCCACGCCCGCATAGGTCTGCGGGAAGTACACCCGCCAGAAGCTGGCGAACGGGTGGCAGCCCAGCGAGATCGCCGCGCGCATGTAGCTCGGCGAAATGCCCTTCATCACGCTGTACAGCGGCAGGATCATGAACGGCAGGAGGATGTGCACCATCGAGATGTACACGCCGGTGCGGTTGAACACCAGTTCCAGCGGCTGGTCGATGATGCCCATCGCCATCAGCGCGCTGTTGATCAGGCCGCCGGACTGCAGCAGCACGATCCACGCCGCCACCCGCACCAGGATCGAGGTCCAGAACGGCAGCAGCACCAGGATCATCAGCAGGTTGCTCTGCCGGGTCGGCAGGTTGGCCAGCAGGTACGCCAGCGGGTACGCCAGCAGCAGGCAGATGACGGTGATCACCACACCCATCCACAGGGTGCGGGCGAAGATATCCAGGTAGATGGCCTGGTCGGGGGTGGCCTTGGCCAGCTCGCCGAGGTCATCGATACGGTGGTCGAGCGATGCCAGCAGGTAGAACGAGGTGACCGAACTGGTGTTGCGGCGGATCGCCTGCCAGTAGGCCGGGTCGCCCCAGCGTTCGTCGAGGGCCTGCAAGGCATCTTTATAGGAGGCCGGCTCAGCCTTGAACGGCAGCGCCCGCGCCGTCTTGGCCAGCAGGCTGCGGTAGCCGGCCAGCTCCATGTTCAGGCGCTTGGAAAGGTCGCCCAGGGTCTGGTTCTTGCGCGATTCGGCCAGGTCCTGGCTCAGCGCCTTGTACACATCCTCGCCGGGCAGGCTCTTGCCGTCCCACTGGCCGATCACCTCGACCGTGCGCGGCAGGCCGCCGACCACTTCCGGGTTGCCGACGCTCTTGTACAGCAGCGCCGCGATCGGCACCAGGAACACCAGCAGGAGAAACAGCGCCAGCGGCGCGATCAACGCCTGCGCCTTCCAGCGGTTGACCCGCTCGGCGTGCTTGAGGCGCTGCTTGAGACTTGGACCTGCGCCTTCGTTGAGGGGCACTGCAATGGCCATGGCGGACTCCGCAAGACAGGGAAAACGGGGAGCGCCAGCCAGGCGGCCAGCGCTCCTTCAGGCGTTTACTTGGCCGCCCAGGCGTTGAAGCGTTGCTCCAGCTGCTCGCTGTTGTCGGCCCAGAAGGCCACGTCGATCTGCACCTGGTTGGCGATGTTCTCGGGCGTGGTCGGCATGTCCTTCTTCACCGCATCGGCCAGCAGCGGCACAGCTTTGGAGTTGGCCGGGCCGTAGGCGATGTTTTCCGAGTAGGTCTTCTGCTGCTCGGGCTGCACGGTGTAGGCGATGAACTTCTTCGCCTCGTCGGCATTCTTCGCGCCCTTCGGGATCGCCCAGGCATCGAAGTCGTAGATACCGCCGTTCCACACCACCTTGAGGTTGCTCTCCTTCTGCACCGCGGCAATACGGCCGTTGTAGGCCGAACTCATGACCACGTCACCCGAGGCCAGGTACTGCGGCGGCTGGGCGCCGGCTTCCCACCACTGGATACTCGGCTTGAGTTCGTCGAGTTTCTTGAAGGCGCGGTCCTGGCCTTCCTTGGTGCCCAATACCTGATACACGTCCTTGGGCGCCACGCCATCGGCCATCAGGGCGAATTCGAGGGTGTACTTGGCGCCCTTGCGCAGGCCGCGCTTGCCCGGGAATTTCTTCGTATCCCAGAAGTCCGCCCAGCTGGTCGGCGCGCTCTTGAGCTTGTCGGCGTTGTAGGCCAGCACCGTCGACCAGACGAAGAAGCCCACGCCGCAGGGCTGGATGGCGCCCTTCACGTAGTCCGACTCGTTGCCGAACAGGGCCGGGTCGAGCTCTTCGAACATGCCCTCGTCGCACCCCCGGGCCAGCTCCGGCGATTCCACCTCCACCAGGTTCCACGACACACTGTTGGTGTCGACCATGGCTTTGACCTTGGCCATTTCCCCGTTGTACTCGCCGGCGACGATCTTGCCCTTGCCGGCCTTCTCCCAAGGTTCGTAGAACGCCTTGACCTGGGCCGCCTTGTTGGCACCGCCGAAGGAGACCACGGTCAGGTCCGCCGCCATGGCCTGGCCGGCGACGCACAGGCCGAGGGCCAGGGCGGTCAGTTTCAACTGCTTGTGCATTATTGTTATCTCCACAGTACAGGGTTGATGAAGCAATCCATCAGTGGGCTTCGGCAATCGGATCGAGCGCGCGGGCGTGTTCCACCTCCCAGCCCAGCGGTACCACATCGCCCACGGCCAGGGCCGGGTCGAGTTCGGCGATCGGCTGCTTCACGAAGAAGTCGGCCTTGCCGCAGACTTCCAGGCGCACCCGTACGTGGTCGCCCAGGTAGATGAACTCGGCCACGCGGCCGGAAAAGCGGTTCACGCAGTTTTCGCTGTGGCCGTTCAGGCGCACGCGTTCCGGGCGCACCGACAAGGTCACCGGCTCGCCGGCCTGGCCGACGTTGACCGCCAGCGCCTCGACCCGCTCGCCCCGCGCCAGCTGCACCTGGCAGCGCTTGCCGTCGCTGGCCAGCAGGGTGCCGTTGATGCGGTTGTTCTCGCCGATGAAGTTGGCGACGAAGGTGTTGCGCGGCTCTTCGTAGAGCGTGCGCGGGTCGGCGATCTGCTGGATCTCGCCCTGGTGGAACACCGCCACGCGGTCGGACATGGTCAGCGCCTCGCCCTGGTCGTGGGTCACGTAGACCACGGTGACGCCGAGGCGCTGGTGGATGTGCTTGATCTCCATCTGCATGTGTTCGCGCAGCTGCTTGTCAAGCGCGCCGAGGGGTTCGTCCATCAGCACCAACTGCGGCTCGAACACCAGTGCCCGGGCCAGGGCCACGCGCTGCTGCTGGCCGCCGGACAGCTGGCCGGGGTAGCGCTTGGCGAAGGCATCGAGCTGGACCATGCCCAGCACCCGCTTGACCCGCTCGCTGATGTCGGTCTTGCTCAGGTTGCGCACGCTCAGCGGGAAGGCCAGGTTCTCGGCCACGGTCATGTGCGGGAACAGCGCGTAGTTCTGGAACACCATGCCGATGTCGCGCTTGTGCGGCGGCACGTTGTTGATCGAGCGGCCGGCCAGCTGGATCTCGCCGGCGGTCGGGGTCTCGAAGCCGGCGAGCATCATCAGGCTGGTGGTCTTGCCCGAGCCGGACGGGCCGAGCAGGGTGAGGAATTCCCCCTTGCGAATGTCCAGGTTGAGGTCTTTGACGATCAGCGATTCGCCGTCGTAGCTCTTCTGCACACCCCGGAAGCTGACCAGCGTCTCACCCGTGACCGCGTTCGAATTCGCCTCGCTCATGCCTGCACCTTCTTGTTGGAATGACTGCGTAGGCAAAAGAGTAGAAGAGGCGCAAGCCGGCGGAAATCGGGGCGACTGAGAGAATGCCATCATCCGGATGGAAGATTGGCTGTAGGGATCGCCCTACAAGAGCGGCGTATTCAGGAAAGATAAACAACCCTGTGGGAGCGGGCTTGCCCGCGAAGAGGCCGGCTCAGCCACCGATATCTGCAGGCCAGGCCCTTTCGCGGGCAAGCCCGCTTCCACAGGGAGTACCGCCGTGGCGGATAGAACACCTGTCGCAACCAGAACAATCAGACCAGCTTGTGCTCCATGGCGTATTTCACCAGCTCCGCCAGCGAATTGACCTTGAGCTTCTGCATCAGCCGCGCCTTGTGGGTGCTGATGGTCTTGCTCGACAGCGCCAGCTGCTGGGCAATGTCGTTGACGTTGGCGCCCTGGGCCAGGCGCTCGAACACCGAGAACTCGCGCTCCGACAGCAGCGTGTGCAGCGGCCGGGTCTCGGTCAGCCCGACCTCGAAGACCATGCGGTCGGCCAGCGCCGGATCGATGTAGCGCCCGCCCCCGGCGACCCGGCGGATCGCCGTGAGCAGCAGGGCCGGGTCGCTGTCCTTGGTCGCATACCCAGCGGCGCCGGCCTTCAGCGCCCGCGCCGCCATCTGCGCCTCGTCGTGCATCGACAGCATCAGGATCGCCGGCGCATCGTTCAGCGCGCGGATCCGCGGGATCGCCTCCAGGCCATTGACCCCGGGCATGGAGATATCCAGCAACACCACTTCGCACGGGGTATGGCGCAGGGTCTCGAGCAGTTGCTCGCCATTGCCCGCCTCCCCCGCCACCTGCATGTCTTTGGCCAGGCCGATCAATTGCTTGATGCCTTCCCGGACGATGGTGTGGTCTTCGGCCACCAGCACTCGTATCACGCTCGCTCTCCTATTCCAACGCAATGGCCACGCTCAGGCAGGTGCCCTCGCCCGGCTGACTGTCCAACGTCATGCTGCCGCCCAGCATCAGCACCCGCTCGCGCACACCGACCAGGCCGAACGAGGTCGGCCGGGCCTGGTCACGACAGAAGCCGATGCCATCGTCACTGACGCTCATGCGCAACTGCCCGTCCTCGCATACCAGTTCGATCTCCACACTGTGTGCCTGGGCATGGCGCATGACGTTGGTCAGCGCCTCCTGGAGGATGCGGAACAGGCCGGTGGCCTTGGCATCGCTCAATGCTGGCAGATTATCCGGCACCTGGACCAGACACGGGATCTGCGTGCGCGCTTCGAAGCGCCGCGCCTGCCACTCGATGGCCGAGGCGATGCCAGCGTCGAGGATCGGCGGGCGCAGCGCACTGGCCACGTCGCGCACCAGCTGGAACAACTGGGCGATCAGGCGCTTCATGCTGGCCAGGCGTTCGTTCAGGCCGGGGTCGAGCTCGGCGAAGGCCAGCTCGCACATCGACACCTCCAGCTTGAGCACGGTCAGCATCTGCCCCAGTTCATCGTGCACTTCGCGGGCGATGCGGGCCTTTTCTTCCTCGCGCACGCTTTCCAGGTGCGCCGACAGCTCGCGCAGTTGCTCCTGGGAGCGGGCCAACGCCAACTCGGCGCGCTTGCTCTGGGTGATGTCCCAGACGATGCCGTCCCACACCACCCGGCCGTCCGCCAGGCGCCGGGTGCTGGCCTTGATGTCGGCCCAACGCTGCTCGCCCTGGCGGGTGAGGATACGGCCCTGCCACGACCAGTCCTGGTCACCGGCGATGGCCAGGTCCTGGACCTGGTGATAGTCCGCCCGGTCTTCGGGGTGGACGAGGTTGCGCAGGCCCATCTGCGGGTCCTGGATCTGCGCGGGCGTATAGCCCACCAAGGCCTCGCTGCCCTCGCTGATATAGGGGAATTCCGGCGCGCCTTCGGCGGGCGAGGGCTCCAGGCGGAACACCAGCCCCGGCACGTTGCCGGCGATGCCCTTGAGCCGCCCTTCGCTTTCACGCAGCGCCGCCAGGGCCCGGTGGCGCTCGGTGACATCGGCGAGGTACACCACCAGGTACTCGGCATCCCGAAAACGCAGGAAGCTCAGCGATAGCTCCACCGGCAGCAGGCTGCCATCGGCGCGCAGGCAGTGGGTCTCGAACTGGCGCGTGCCGTCCCCGGTGCGCGCGCCCTTCCACAGCTGCAGCCAGCGGTCCATGCTCAGGTTCGGCTCGAAGGCGATCAGCGGGCGCTCCAGCAACTGCGCCTCGGCATAACCCAGCATGCGCTCCACGGCATGGTTGGCGTAGCGCACATGGCTGTCCCAGTTGACCCAGAGGATGCCCACGGTGCTCTGGTCGATGGCGAACTGGCTCAGGCGCAAGGCCTCCTCGCGCACCTGCCGCTCGGCCAGGTCTTCGCGCGTGGCCAGCAGCCTGCGCTCCAGCCGCCGTTGCTGGCGGCGCTGCAATGCCAGCGTGGCCAGGGCACACAGCAGCAGCAGGCCGAACACCAGGGCGAGGTTCTGCCAGAAACCGGGCGACTCGCTCAGGCGCGGGTACTTGGGTTGCAGCCAGCGCTGGTGCAATTGCTCCAGCGCCTTGGCCGGCATGGCCTGCAGGCCGCGTTCGAGGACATCGGCCAGGATGGGCCAGTCGCGCCGCGAGCCGATGCGCAGCAACTGCGGCAGGCCGATATCGCCCACCACCGCCAGCTCGCCGAATTCGCTCTCGCGCGACAGCCGGCCGAGCTGGGCCTCGTCGAGCACGGCATAGCTGGCCTGCCCGCCGACCACCAGCTGCAAGGCCTCGCGTTCGCTGGGCACACCCTGCAGGTTGAGGTTGGCGTAATTGCCGCGCAGGTAGTCGGCCAGCGCACTGGGCATGCGCACCGCCACGCGATCGTCACTGCCGAGCTTTTCCAGCTCCACGGCCATTGCCCCGGTACGTGGCCCGACCACCAGTTGCGGCACGCGCATGTACGGGTCGCTGAACAGCCACAGGCGCAGGCTGGCAGGCGTTTGCGTGAGGCCCGGGGCAAAATCGATCTCGCCGGCCTGCAACGCATGTTCGAGGGCCGCCTGGTCGGCGAAGTTGCGCCAGGTCAGGTCCAGCTGAAGGGCTTGTGCCAGGCCATCGAGCAGTTCGACATTGGCCCCGTACAACTGCTGCAGGCGGCGGTCGAACTGAGCGTAGGGGGCCTGCAGCACCAGGCCCACGCGCAGCTGGCGGTGCGCGTCCAGCCATTGCTGCTGGGCCGGCTCCAGTGCAGGCGCCGGTATCGCCTCGGGCCTTGCCAGGGCGATCAAGGGCAAGCACAACCAGCCGATAACCCACAGGCGACGCAATCGCTTCATCTACACGCTCGTCTTGGCAAAGGCGGCCATGCAGCATGGCCGCCACGGGCAAATACTATTAGGCTGCCGGTATCATTCTGGCCTTGGGTTGATTCATGTCCACACTTTATCGCACGACGCTGGCAATCTGCTGCCTGGCCTCGCTCCTCCCGCTCGGCGCCCTGGCCGCCGATGCCGAACAACCGCAGGCCGCTGCCGAAGCGCCGGCGGTCCCCACCACCCCACGCGCGCCCCTGCTCGAACGCAGCCAGGAGGACGCCCAGGCCCTGGAACGCCTGGTGCCCAAGGCCGAGCAGCAAACCCTGCAAGCCGGTGCCGACAGCTTCCTGGCGCTGTGGAAAGCGGCCAACGACAGCGACCCGAAAGGCGCGGTGATCATTGTCCCCGGTGCCGGCGAAACCGCCGACTGGCCCAATGCGGTCGGCCCGCTGCGGCGCAAGTTCCCCGATATCGGCTGGCACAGCCTGAGCGTGAGCCTGCCCGACCTGCTTGGCGACGCACCGGTGGCGCGGGCCGAGGCCAAGCCGGCCGAGCAGCCGGCCAAGGAGCAGGGCGAAAGCGCACCGGTCAAGGACACTCCGGCCGATGCCAACGCCAACGTCGCCCAGGCCACGGCGGCCGACGCCGATACGGCTGAGAGTACCGATGCCGAACAGGCCGGCGAGCAGAACGACAAGGCCGATGCCGAACGCATCTTCGCGCGCCTCGACGCGGCGGTAGCCTACGCCCAGCAGCACAACTCGCGCAGCATCGTGCTGATCGGCCATGGCAGCGGCGCCTACTGGGCCGCGCGCTACCTGAGCGAGAAACAGCCGCCACAGGTGCAGAAGCTGGTGATGGTGGCCGCGCAGACCCCGGCGCGGGTCGAGCACGACCTGGAAAGCCTGGCGCCAACCCTCAAGGTGCCGACGGCCGACCTCTACTACGCCACCCGCAGCGCCGACCGCAATGCCGCCGCGTTGCGCCTGCAGGCCAGCAAGCGGCAGAAGGACAGCCAGTACAAGCAGCTGTCGCTGATTGCCATGCCGGCGAACAGGGAGGGCGAGCAGGAGCAACTGTTCCGCCGGGTTCGCGGATGGATGAGCCCCACACCGCAGGAATAAACGGGTTGCGGCCTTCGCGGCTGAAGCCGCTCCCACACGGACTGCACAGGTCTTGGAGTCGGTGCAGTACCTGTGGGAGCGGCTTCAGCCGCGAAGAGGCCCTTACAGCCCCCGCCGCTTGCGGACGATGGCATAGGCCTGATGCAGCTCGCGGGTCCTTTCGGTCGCCTCGCGCACCTGCGCCTCACCGGCCCCGCTGCCGACGAGCTTGTCCGGATGATGCCGGCTGACCAGCCTCCGATAGGCCTGCTTGACCTTGTCCGCCTCGCTGTCGGCCTCGATCCCCAGCAATCGCAGGGCCGCCGCATAGGTCATCACATTGCCGGAAATCGCCGCCTTGCGCGGCTCGTACTCCAGCGACATGGCCTGCACCTGGCGCCGGCTCAGGCCCAGCTTCTCGCCCCACTCCAGCAAGAGATCGCGCTCTTGCTGCCCCGCCTTGCCATCTGCCCAGGCCATGCGCCAGCAGGCGCGCAGGGTACCCTCGGCGGCGTGCGGCTGCAGGCGGATGCGGCGCAGGTGGCTGGCCAGGCGGTCCTTGCCCGCCTTGCCGCGGTTGAACGCGGCGATGGCACGCAGGCGCGACGCTTCGGCCAGGTCCAGGCGCACCATTTCCTGGCGCGCCTGCTGGATGTGCTGCTCGGCCACCCGACCATCGCTCTTGGCCAGCCGCCCAAGCAGCACGAACAGCAGTTCCTCGTCACGCAATGCCGGGCGCCCGCCCAGGCGTTCGCGCATGTCGTCCCAATCCTGCACACGGATGCGCCGGTCCATGGCCTGGCCCAGCAGAGCGCCGAGCAACGCACCGGGAATGCTGGCGACGGCGAACCCCGCGCCCAGGCCGATCACCGTCCCTGGCCACCACATGTCAGGCGCGCTCGCCAATCAGGCGCTCGACCTCGGCCAGGCGCTCCAGGGTCCCTACATCGACCCAGTGGCCCGGGTAGTGCTCGCCGCTCACCTGCCCTGCCGCCATGGCCTGGCGCAGCAGGGGCGCGAGCTTGAAGGCAGCGGCCTGGCAACCGTCGAACAAGGCCGGGTGCAGCACCGACAGGCCGCTGAAGGTCAGGGTGCCGGGCCCCTCGTTGCCATCCACAACGCGTTCGCCCAACAGGCGGAAGTCGCCACGGCCGTGATGCCCCGGATTGTCGACCAGCACCAGATGGGCCAGGCCCGGCAACGGCGCACGCAGGCGGGCGAAATCGAAATCGGTCCAGACATCGCCGTTGATCAGGGCAAACGGCTCATCGCCAAGCAGAGGCAACGCCTTGAAAATACCGCCGCCGGTTTCCAGCGGCTCGCCCTCCGGGGAATAACGGATGCTCAGGCCGAAGCGGCTGCCGTCACCCAGGTGGTCCTCGATCTGCTGGCCAAGCCAGGCATGGTTGATCACCACCTCGGTAAAACCGGCGCCCGCCAGGGCGCGCAGGTGATACTCGATCAACGGCTGGCCTGCCACCGGCACCAGGGGTTTTGGCGTGTGCAGGGTCAGCGGGCGCATGCGCTCGCCTTTGCCCGCCGCCAGGATCATCGCTTTCATGCACGCGCTCCGGCTTTCAGTTCGGCGATCAGCTGGCCCAGATCGGCGAGCTCCGGGCGGCGGCCGATCACTTCATCTATATAGGCGAAGAAACGCGGCACGTCGGCCAGGTAACGCGGCTTGCCGTCACGGTGGCAGATGCGCGCGAAAATGCCGATGACCTTGAGGTGGCGCTGCACGCCCATCAGGTCGCTGGCGCGCTGGAAGTCCTCGAACGCCGGCTGCACCGGGATGCCGGCGGCCAGCGCCTTGCCCCAGTAAAGCCGCAGCCAGGCTTCGACCCGCGCTTGCGGCCAGCTGAGGAAGGCGTCCTTGAACAGGCAGGTGATGTCGTAGCTGACCGGGCCGTAGACGGCGTCCTGGAAGTCCAGCACACCTGGGTTCGGCGCGCTTTCCATGAGGTTGCGCGGCATGTAGTCGCGGTGCACGAACACCTTGGGCTGGGCCAGGGCGCTGTCGATCAGCAATTGGCTGATGCGCTGCCAGCTGGCCTTCTGGGCATCGCTGAAGGTCAGGCCGAGTTCGCGGCCCACGTACCATTCCGGGAACAGCTCCGCTTCGCGGCGCAGCAGGGCGTCGTCGTAGCTTGGCAGCGGCGCATCCATCGGCAGGCGCTGGAAGGCCAGCAGGGCCTCGATGGCATCGGCGAACAGCGCATCGGCGTTTTCTTCGCTGATGATGTCCAGGTAAGTCTGATGCCCCAGGTCGCCCAGCAGCAGGAAACCGCGCTCCAGGTCCTGGGCGTGGATCGTCGGCACATGCACGTCGGCGCTGGCCAGCAAATGATCGATGGCGACGAACGGTCGGCAGTTTTCCTGCGGCGGTGGCGCGTCCATGATCACGAAACTGTGGCCCGCGCCCTGCCAGCGGAAGTAGCGGCGAAAGCTCGCATCGCTGCTGGCGGCGGTCAGCGTGCCTTCCGGCACCTCGCCCCAGGCGTTGTCGCGGAAAAGCACAACGAGCTGCTCGTGGAGCCAGACCGTCAGTTGTTGCAGGCGTACATCGTGTTCAGGCATTACAAGGGTCTCCGACGGCCCTAGCCGTCAAGCGGGTCATGCTTTATTATCCAGCATCTTTTTCAGACCATCGAGAGGCGTGCGGCCCCCACACGCGGGCAGATGGCACGCAGGAAGCCCGGACTAATAAGATGGCATTGAAATCCCCCGCGTTTCGTAGAAAGTTCCCGTTGCTGGTGACCGGCGGTCTGCTGGCCCTGCAACCTCTGGCCACCTCGTATGTCGTGGCAGCCGAGCAGTTCGACTGCCAAGTGTCCGCCTCCGGTGGCTGGGACTGCAAGCCCAAGACCCCAACCAACAACCTGCCGCCGCGCCCGGTGCATGAAGGTGCTGCGCTCACGTCCGGTACCGAGGCCCCTGCGGCCGAAGCCGAGAGCGCGGACAAGCCGATGCTGGTCACCGAGGCCAAGGGCCGTGGCCTGAAGTCGCGCAGCGCCGACTACAGCCACCTGGACTGGGTCCCGCGGGAGAAGCTCACGGCTGCCCAGCTGGCCGAGACCGGCCCGTACTGCGGCGGCGCGTACATCGAGCCGACCCGCCCGGGCATGGCCGACACCACGCCCAAGGACGAGTCGCCGACCTACATCAACGCCAAGGTCTCCAAGTACCAGCAGGAGCAGCAGATCGCTACCCTCGCCGGTAACGTGGTAATGCGCCAGGGCAGCATGCAGGCCGAGGCCGATGAGGCCAACCTGTACCAGACCGAGAACCGTGGCGAGCTCAAGGGCAACGTCAAGATTCGCGACAACGGCTCGCTGGTGGTCGGCGACCAGGCCGAAATCCAGCTCGACACCGGCGAAGCCCAGGTCGACAACGCCGAATACGTGATGCACAAGTCGCACATCCGCGGCAACGCCCTGTACGCCAAGCGTGGCGAAAACGCCATCATCCGTCTCAAGGACGGTACGTACACCACCTGCGAACCGGGCAGCAACGCCTGGCAGCTGAAGGGCAACAACATCACCCTGAACCCGGCCACCGGCTTCGGTACCGCGACCAACGTCACCCTGCGGGTCAAGGATATTCCGGTGCTCTACACGCCGTATATCTACTTCCCGATCGACGACCGTCGCCAGTCCGGCTTCCTGCCGCCATCGTTCAGCTCCAGCAGCGACACCGGCTTCATGCTGGTCACGCCGTACTACTTCAACCTGGCGCCGAACTACGACGCCACGTTGTACCCGCGCTACATGGCCAAACGCGGCCTGTTGATGGAAGGCGAGTTCCGCTACCTGACCAAGTCCAGCGAAGGCCAGTTCGGTGGTGCGTACCTCAACGACGAGGACGACGACCGCAAGCTGCAGACGGATTACGAAAAACAGCGCTGGATGATCAACTGGCAGCATAAAGGTGGCCTGGACGAGCGCCTGATGACTGAAGTCGACTACACCGACATCAGCGACCCGTACTACTTCCAGGATCTGGAGTCCGACCAGATCGGTGTGGAGAACCGTGATTTCCTGAACCAGCAAGGTGCGCTCACCTGGCGTGGCGACAGCTACACCGCTCGCCTGAATGCACAAGCGTACGAGGCGGCGACCCTGTCGCAGATCACCCCGTACAACAAGCTGCCGCAGATCACCCTGGACGGCATGCTGCCGTACCACCCGGGCGGGTTCGACTTCAGCTATCAGACCGAAGCCGTGCGCTTTGATCGTGACCTGAAGAACGACTTCGTGACCGACAAGGATGGCAATCCGGACTTCACCGCAGGCGCTGCAGGTCGTCGCCTCGACGAAAACGTCTTCGGCGTTGCACGCGCCAACGGCACCCGCCTGAACCTCGCCCCGGCCATCAGCCTTCCGATGACCGCCAGCTACGGCTATGTCACGCCGAAGCTGAAATACATGTACACCCATTACGACCTGGACCTGGATGGCAAGGGCAAAAGCGACATCGCCAACAACCCTGGTACGGTCGCTCTCAATGGTGATTTCAACAGCACCCTGAACCGTGACGTGCCGATCTTCAGCGTCGACAGCGGCCTGTACTTCGACCGCAACACCTCGCTGTTCGGCACCAACTATCGCCAGACCCTCGAACCGCGCCTGTTCTACCTCTACGTCCCGTACAAGGACCAGAAGGACATCCCGCTGTTCGACTCGGGCGAAACACTGTTCAACTACGACTCGCTGTTCCGCGACAACCGCTTCAGCGGCACCGACCGCGTTGGCGACGAGAACAAGCTGTCGCTGGGCGTGACCACCCGCTGGATCGAGGAAAACGGCTTCGAGCGGCAGAACTTCAGCATTGGCCAGGCGTACTACTTCAAGGATCGCAAGGTCCAGCTGCCAGGCATCGACTACCGCACCCGCAAGGATTCGCAGTCCGATGTATCGCCGTACGCGCTGGTGTACAACTACTACTTCAACCGCGACTGGCGCTTCAATTCGGACTTCAACTGGGACCCGGACAGCCGCAGCACCCGCTCGGGCAGCGCGATGTTCCACTACCAGCCTGAAGACAACCCGAACAAGATCGTCAACCTCGGTTATCGCTACCGCAACGATACCATCGCCTACGACTCCACCACCGGTACCTGGAAGGTGGGCGGTGGCGACTACGGCACCCCGGGCAGCGACAACTACATCAAGGATTACTACAAGATCCAGCAGCACGACTTCTCGGTCATCTGGCCGGTCGTACCGCAATGGAACGTGATCGCCCGCTGGCAGCACGACTACAACCGTAACCGCACCCTGGAAGCCATGGGCGGTTTCGAGTACGACAACTGCTGCTGGAAACTGCGCCTGATCAACCGTTACTGGGTCGACTACGACGACTTCAGCCAGGCCACGCCGTCCAACGAAAAAGGCGACCACGGCATCTTCCTGCAGATCGTCCTCAAAGGACTCGGCGGCGTAGTGGGCAACAAGGTGGAATCGTTCCTCGACAAAGGCATTGAAGGTTACCGTACACGTGAAGACCAAGCTTATTGATCGACTGCGCCCGGTGTTGCTGGGCGCTGCTTTGCTGAGCGGCGCGGTGCATGCCGCGGTGCAACCCCTGGACCGCGTGGTAGCCATCGTCGACAACGACGTGGTCATGCAGAGCCAACTGGACCAGCGCGTCCACGAGGTTCAGCAGACCATCGCCAAGCGCGGCGGCGGCGTGCCGCCGACCGGCGCCCTGGAGCAGCAGGTACTGGAACGCCTGATCGTCGAGAACCTGCAACTGCAGATCGGCGAACGTTCGGGCATCCGCATCACCGACGAAGAGTTGAACCAGGCCATCGGCACCATTGCCCAGCGCAATGGCATGTCGCTGGAGCAGTTCCGCGCCGCCCTGGCCCATGACGGCCTGTCGTTCGACGACGCCCGCGAGCAGGTCAAGCGTGAGATGATCATCAGCCGCGTGCGCCAGCGCCGCGTGGCCGAGCGCATCCAGGTGTCGGAGCAGGAGGTGAAGAACTTCCTCGCCTCCGACCTGGGCAAGATGCAGATGTCGGAAGAGTACCGCCTCGCCAACATCCTCATCCCGACCCCGGAAGCCGCCAACTCGGAAGACATCCAGAAGGCAGCGCGCCAGGTCGGCGATGTCTATCAGCAGCTCAAGCAAGGCGCGGACTTCGGCCAGATGGCCATTGCCCGCTCCGCCAGCGAAAACGCCCTGGAAGGCGGCGAGATGGGCTGGCGCAAAGCCGGCCAGCTGCCTCCGGACTTCGCCAAGATGCTCAGCAGCATGGCCACCGGCGACATCACCCAGCCGATCCGCATCCCCAACGGCTTCATCATCCTCAAGCTCGAGGAGAAGCGCGGTGGCAGCGAGAACGTGCTGCGTGACGAAGTGCATGTGCGCCATATCCTGATCAAGCCGAGCGAAGTGCGCAGCGAAGCAGCCACCCAGCAGCTGGCCGAAAAGCTCTACGAGCGGATCAACAACGGTGAAGACTTCGCCACCCTGGCCAAGAGCTTCTCGGAAGACCCGGGCTCGGCGCTCAACGGTGGCGACCTCAACTGGGTCGACCCGAACAGCCTGGTACCGGAGTTCCGCGAGCAGATGGCCAACGCCCAGCAAGGCGTCGTGACCAAGCCGTTCAAGACCCAGTACGGCTGGCACGTCCTGGAAGTGCTGGGCCGCCGCGCCACCGACAGCACCGAACAGGCGCGCGAGCAACAGGCCCTGAACGTCCTGCGCAACCGCAAGTACGACGAAGAGCTGCAGACCTGGCTGCGCCAGATCCGCGACGAAGCCTACGTTGAAATCAAGCTGCCTGGCGCTGACCAGGCCGCGCAGTGAAGCCCCTGCGCTTCGCCGTCACCCCCGGCGAACCAGCCGGCATAGGCCCCGACCTGTGCCTGCTGCTCGCCGCCGACGCCCAGCCCCACCCCCTGATCGCCATCACCAGCCGTGACCTGCTCGCCGAGCGGGCCACGCAGCTGGGGCTGGCTGTCACCCTGCTGCCGGTGACGCCGGGCCAATGGCCCGACCAGCCAGCTGCAGCAGGCAGCCTGTACGTCTGGGATACCCCGTTGGCCGCCCCCGTGGTGCCAGGCCAGCTGGACACGGCCAACGCCGCGTTCGTGCTGGAGACCCTGAACCGCGCCGGCCAAGGCTGCCTCGACGGGCATTTTGCCGGGATGATCACGGCCCCGGTGCACAAGGGCGTGATCAACGAAAGCGGTATCGCCTTCTCCGGGCATACCGAGTTTCTCGCCGAGCTGACCCACACCGCCCAGGTGGTGATGATGCTGGCCACCCGCGGCCTGCGCGTGGCCCTGGTGACCACGCACCTGCCGCTGCGCGATATCGCCGATGCGATCACCGCCGAGCGCGTGGAACGGGTCACCCGCATCCTGCACGCCGACATGCGCGACAAGTTCGGCATCGCCAACCCGCGTATCCTGGTCTGCGGCCTCAACCCGCATGCCGGGGAAGGCGGCCACCTTGGCCGCGAAGAAATCGACATCATCGAGCCGACGCTGGAACGCCTGCGCACAGAAGGCATGGACCTGCGCGGCCCATTGCCGGCCGATACCCTGTTCACCCCCAAATATCTGGAGCACTGCGACGCGGTGCTGGCGATGTACCACGACCAGGGCCTGCCTGTACTCAAGTACAAAGGCTTTGGCGCTGCAGTGAACGTGACCCTGGGCCTGCCGATCATCCGCACGTCGGTCGATCACGGCACCGCCCTGGACCTGGCCGGCAGCGGCAAGGTCGACACCGGCAGCCTGCGCGTGGCCCTGGAAACCGCCTACCAGATGGCCGAGACACGACCATGAACGAGCAATACCAACACCGGGCGCGCAAGCGCTTCGGCCAGAACTTCCTGCACGACGCCGGCATCATCGACCGCATCCTGCGTGCCATCAACGCCAAGGCCGGCGAACACCTGCTGGAAATCGGCCCGGGCCAGGGCGCCCTGACCGAAGGCCTGCTGGGCAGCGGCGCACAGCTGGACGTGGTGGAACTGGACAAGGACCTGGTGCCGATCCTCCAGCACAAGTTCGCCGGCCGCGACAACTTCCGCCTGCACCAGGGCGACGCCCTGAAGTTCGACTTCAACCAGCTGGGTGTCCCGCCACGCAGCCTGAAAGTGGTCGGCAACCTGCCCTACAACATCTCCACCCCGCTGATCTTCCACCTGCTCAGCCACGCCGGGCTGATCCGCGACATGCACTTCATGCTGCAGAAGGAAGTGGTCGAGCGCATGGCCGCAGGGCCAGGCGGTGGTGACTGGGGCCGGCTGTCGATCATGGTCCAGTACCACTGCCGCGTGGAGCACCTGTTCAACGTTGGCCCAGGCGCGTTCAACCCGCCGCCGAAAGTCGACTCGGCGATCGTGCGCCTGGTGCCTCATGAGGTGCTGCCGCACCCGGCCAAGGATGCAAAGTTGCTGGAGCAGGTGGTCCGTGAAGCGTTCAACCAGCGCCGCAAGACCCTGCGCAACACCATGAAGGGCCTGCTCGACAGCGCCGCCATCGAGGCCGCTGGCGTAGATGGCAGCCTGCGCCCCGAACAGCTCGATCTGGCCGCCTTCGTGCGCCTGGCCGACCAGCTGGCCGACCAGCAAGCCTGACTCATTCCCACAGCGACCGCACAAGCTTCAACGCTGCGCGGTCCCTGTGGGAGCGGGTTCACCCGCGAAGAGGCCGGCACTGACTACACCTATCCACCAAGCCCCACACCGCTGGCCCTCCCCCCTCCCAATGGCCTAGACTGCGTTATTGCGTCAGCTCTCCCAAGGCCCTTGCATGTCCGACCCCCGCTATCAGATCGACGTCAGCGTCGTGACCCGCTACCTCAAAGAACAATCCGACCCCGAAAGCAGTCGCTTCGCGTTCGCCTACACCATCACCGTGCAGAACAACGGCTCGCTCAAGGCCAAGCTGCTGTCGCGCCACTGGCTGATCACCAACGGTGACGGCGAGGTGGAAGAAGTGCGCGGTGCCGGCGTCATCGGCCAGCAACCGACCATCGAGCCGGGCGCAAGCCACACCTACAGCAGCGGCGCGGTGATCAGCACCCACGTCGGCACCATGCAGGGCAGCTACCAGATGTTCGCCGAAGACGGCAAACGCTTCGACGCCGACATCGCGCCCTTCCGCCTGGCGGTCCCGGGGTCGCTGCACTGATGGCCACCTACGCCGTCGGTGACCTGCAAGGCTGCCTGCAGCCGCTCAAGTGCCTCCTCGAGCGGGTGAAGTTCGACCCCGCGGTCGACCGCCTGTGGCTGGTCGGTGACCTGGTCAACCGCGGCCCCGAGTCGCTGGAAACCCTGCGCTACCTGTACTCGATCCGCCAGTCGCTGGTCTGCGTGCTGGGCAATCATGACCTGCACTTGCTGGCCGCCTGGCACAACGTCGAGCGCCTGAAGAAAAGCGACACCCTGCGCGAGATCATCGAAGCCCCGGATGCCGACCAGCTGTTCGACTGGCTGCGCCAGCAGAAGCTGCTGCATTACGATGAACCGCGCGGCATTGCCCTGGTGCACGCCGGCATACCGCCACAGTGGACGCTTGGCCAGGCGCTGCAACTGGCGGCGGAAGTCGAGCAGGTGCTGCGCGACGACAACCGCCTGCCGCTGTACCTGGACGGCATGTACGGCAACGAGCCGAACAAGTGGAGCAAGCGCCTGGCCGGCGTCGAGCGCCTGCGGGTGATCACCAACTGCCTCACGCGCATGCGCTTCTGCACCGCCGAAGGCAAGCTCGACCTCAAGAGCAAGGAAGGCCTGGGCACCGCACCCAAGGGCTACAAGCCCTGGTACGCACACAAGGACCGCCGCTCGCGCCATGTGAAGATCATCTTCGGCCACTGGGCCGCACTCCAGGGCAAGGTCGACGAGCCCGGCATCATCGCCCTGGACACCGGCTGCGTGTGGGGCGGCGCGATGACCCTGTACAACGTCGACAGCGGCGAATACCACCACTGCGACTGCACCGACGACGGCCATGTCCGCCCACCGGCGCAACCCACTACACTGAATCATCAATTCTGAAGGAAGGCCTTACCCATGAGCGAATTCAAGCGCATCCCCCCCGAGCAGGCCTTGGAGCTTCGCAAGAAGGAAGGTGCGGTGGTCGTCGACATTCGCGACCCGCAAGCCTATGCCGCTGGACATATCACCGGGGCGAAACACCTGGACAACCATTCGGTGGCCGACTTCATCCGCAACGCCGACCTCGATGCCCCGACCCTGGTGGTCTGCTACCACGGCAACTCCAGCCAGAGCGCGGCCGCCTACCTGGTCGGCCAAGGCTTCTCCGAGGTGTACAGCGTCGATGGCGGCTTTGAGCTGTGGCGCGCCACCTACCCGGCCGAAACCGCCCAGGGCACTGCCGAATAATTTTTTCATTTTTACTGCAGCCCGCGCCCCACGCGGGTTCGCAGCCAAGCTGACGAACGGTCGTCGGCAACTTCTCCGCCCCTCGCCCTTGACCTTGCGGATAACCAACTATTCTTAAGCGCAGGCCATCCAGAAAAAGGGGAGAGCCGGTACACCGGCGTGCGGGTCATCGGTAGCGTTACAGGGTGTTCTGGGGGGTATACAGCAATCGGCCAACCCGGTTGCATGCCAGCATCAGCTGACTGATCCGGCGTCGTCTCCACGTATCGAGCGAGGTGACGTCATGAGTATTTTTAGCCACTTCCAACAACGCTTCGAGTCCACGCGTCAGGAAGAACTTTCGCTGCAGGAGTACCTCGAGCTGTGCAAAGAGGATCGCAGCGCTTACGCCTCCGCGGCTGAACGGCTATTGCTGGCCATCGGCGAGCCGGAACTGATCGACACCTCTAGCAACTCCAGGCTGTCGCGAATCTTCTCCAACAAGGTCATCCGCCGCTATCCGGCCTTTGCCGACTTCCATGGCATGGAAGAGTGCATCGACCAGATCGTCTCGTACTTCCGCCATGCCGCCCAAGGCCTGGAAGAGAAGAAGCAGATCCTCTACCTGCTGGGCCCGGTGGGCGGCGGCAAGTCGTCGCTGGCCGAGAAGCTCAAGCAACTGATGGAAAAGGTGCCCTTCTACGCCATCAAGGGTTCACCGGTATTCGAATCGCCACTGGGCTTGTTCAACGCTACCGAAGACGGGGCCATTCTCGAGGAAGAGTACGGTATCTCGCGGCGCTACCTGAACACCATCATGTCGCCCTGGGCCACCAAGCGCCTGCAGGAGTTCGGCGGCGATATCAGCAAGTTCACGGTGGTCAAGCTGTACCCGTCGATTCTCAACCAGATCGCCATCGCCAAGACCGAACCCGGTGACGAGAACAACCAGGACATCTCGGCGCTGGTCGGCAAGGTGGATATCCGCAAGCTCGAAGAATTCCCGCAGAACGACGCCGATGCCTACAGCTACTCGGGCGCGCTGTGCCGGGCCAACCAGGGCCTGATGGAATTCGTCGAGATGTTCAAGGCGCCGATCAAGGTCCTGCACCCCTTGCTCACCGCCACCCAGGAAGGCAACTACAACAGTACCGAGGGCCTGGGGGCCATTCCCTATACCGGTATCCTGCTGGCCCACTCCAACGAATCGGAGTGGCACACCTTCCGCAACAACAAGAACAACGAAGCGTTCATCGACCGGATCTACATCGTCAAGGTGCCCTACTGCCTGCGCGTCAGCGACGAGATCAAGATCTACGACAAGCTGCTGGTCAACAGCTCGCTGGCCAAGGCCCATTGCGCGCCGGACACCCTGAAGATGCTCGCCCAGTTCACCGTGCTCTCGCGCCTCAAGGAGCCGGAAAACTCCAACATCTACTCGAAGATGCGGGTCTACGACGGCGAAAACCTCAAGGACACCGATCCAAAGGCCAAATCGATCCAGGAGTACCGCGATTCTGCAGGCGTCGACGAAGGCATGAACGGCCTGTCGACCCGCTTCGCCTTCAAGATCCTCTCCAAGGTGTTCAACTTCGACCCGCATGAAATCGCCGCCAACCCGGTGCACCTGCTGTACGTGCTGGAGCAGCAGATCGAGCAGGAACAGTTCCCGGCCGAAGTGCGCGAGCGTTACCTGCGCTACCTGAAAGAGTACCTGGCGCCGCGCTATATCGAGTTCATCGGCAAGGAAATCCAGACGGCCTACCTGGAGTCCTACAGCGAATACGGCCAGAACATCTTCGACCGTTATGTGCTGTACGCCGACTTCTGGATCCAGGACCAGGAATACCGCGACCCGGAAACCGGCGAGATCCTCAACCGAATCGCCCTCAACGAGGAGCTGGAGAAGATCGAGAAACCGGCAGGCATCAGCAATCCGAAGGACTTCCGCAACGAGATCGTCAACTTCGTGCTGCGTGCCCGTGCCAACAACAACGGCAAGAACCCCAGCTGGCTCAGCTACGAGAAGCTGCGGGTGGTGATCGAGAAGAAAATGTTCTCCAACACCGAGGACCTGCTGCCGGTCATCAGCTTCAACGCCAAGGCCAGCAAGGAGGATCAACAGAAGCACAACGACTTCGTCACGCGGATGGTGGAGCGTGGCTACACCGACAAACAGGTGCGCCTGCTGTCGGAATGGTACCTGCGGGTCAGGAAATCGCAATAAGGCATCAAGCTACACGCCGCGCGTCCAAGGCTGGCCTGTCGGCCACGGGCCGCGGCGGCTTTGCTGCCTTGTACGTGCAGCAGCTCGTAGCTTGAAGCGTGCAGCTGTTCCCAGCTACCGGAGGGACCATGAGCTACGTTATCGACCGACGCCTGAACGGCAAGAACAAGAGCACGGTCAACCGCCAGCGCTTCCTGCGGCGTTACCGTGAACACATCAAGAAGGCCGTCGAAGAGGCCGTGAGCCGCCGCTCCATCATGGACATGGAGCACGGCGAGCAGATCAGCATCCCAGGCCGGGACATCGACGAGCCGGTGCTGCACCACGGTCGTGGCGGCAAGCAGACCATCGTGCATCCGGGCAACAAGGAATTCACCGCCGGCGAACACATCCCCAGGCCCCAGGGTGGTGGGGGTGGCGGCGGCCGCGGCAAGGCCGGCAACTCCGGCGAGGGCATGGACGAATTCGTCTTCCAGATCACCCAGGAAGAGTTCCTCGAATTCATGTTCGAAGACCTCGAGCTGCCCAACCTGGTCAAGCGCCACCTGACCGGCGCCGACACCTTCAAGACCGTACGCGCCGGTATCGCCAACGAAGGCAACCCGTCGCGCATCAACATCGTCCGCACCTTGCGCTCGGCCCACGCCCGGCGCATCGCCCTGACCGGAAGCAGCCGCGCGCTGCTGCGCGAGGCACAGAAGGAGCTGGACCGGCTGAAGGTCGAGGAGCCGGACAACTTCACCGACATCCAGGACGTCGAGCAGGAAATCGAACGGCTCAAGGCACGCATCAACCGCCTGCCCTTCCTCGACACCTTCGACCTCAAGTACAACCTGCTGGTCAAGCAGCCCAACCCCAGCTCCAAGGCGGTGATGTTCTGCCTGATGGACGTGTCCGGCTCGATGACCCAGGCCACCAAGGACATCGCCAAGCGCTTCTTCATCCTCTTGTACCTGTTCCTCAAGCGCAATTACGACCGCATCGAGGTGGTGTTCATCCGCCACCACACCAGCGCCCGCGAAGTCGACGAGGAAGAATTCTTCTATTCCCGGGAGACCGGCGGCACCATCGTCTCCAGCGCCCTGAAAATGATGCAGGAGATCATGGCCGAGCGTTACCCGGCGGCCGACTGGAACATCTACGCCGCCCAGGCCTCCGACGGCGACAACTGGAACGACGACTCGCCGATCTGCCGCGAAATCCTCTCCAAGCAGATCATGCCCCACGTGCAGTACTACACTTACGTCGAGATCACCCCCCGTGAACACCAGGCGTTGTGGTACGAGTACGAGCGAATCGGCGAGGCCTTCCCCGACACATTCGCCCAGCAGCAGTTGGTATCGGCCGGCGATATCTATCCGGTCTTCCGTGAACTCTTCCAGCGCAGGTTAGCCACATGACCGCCAGAGCACAGAGACGCCAACCCATCTCCACCGGGTCCGAGTGGACGTTCGAGCTGATCCAGACCTACGACCGGGAAATCAGCCGCCTGGCCGCGCGTTACGCCCTGGACACCTACCCCAACCAGATCGAGGTGATCACCGCCGAGCAGATGATGGATGCCTATGCTTCGGTCGGCATGCCATTGGGTTACCACCACTGGTCCTACGGCAAGCAGTTCCTAAGCACCGAAAAGTCCTACAGCCGTGGCCAGATGGGCCTGGCCTACGAGATCGTCATCAACTCCGATCCGTGCATCGCCTACCTGATGGAAGAAAACACCATGTGCATGCAGGCACTGGTCATCGCCCACGCCTGCTACGGCCACAACAGCTTCTTCAAGGGCAACTACCTGTTCCGCACCTGGACCGACGCGACATCGATCATCGACTACCTGGTATTCGCCAAGCAGTACATCGCCCAGTGCGAGGAGCGCCATGGCATCGATGCCGTCGAAGACCTGATCGACTCCTGCCACGCCCTGATGAACTACGGCGTGGATCGCTACAAGCGCCCTTATCCGATCTCCGCCGAAGAAGAGCGTCGGCGCCAGAAAGACCGTGAAGAGCACCTGCAGCGGCAGATCAACGACCTGTGGCGCACCATCCCCAAAAGCGCCGAAAAAGGAGGGGAACGGGACGATGTGCGGTTCCCGTCCGAACCCCAGGAAAACATCCTCTACTTCATCGAGAAGAACGCCCCGCTGCTGGAGCCCTGGCAGCGTGAAGTGGTGCGCATCGTGCGCAAGATCGCCCAGTACTTCTACCCCCAGCGCCAGACCCAGGTGATGAACGAGGGCTGGGCGACCTTCTGGCACTACACGCTGATGAACGACCTGTACGACGAAGGCCTGATCACCGAAGGCTTCATGATGGAGTTCCTGCAGTCACACACCAGCGTGGTGTTCCAGCCCGGCTTCGACAGCCCCTACTACAGCGGCATCAACCCGTACGCGCTGGGCTTCGCCATGTACACCGACATCCGCCGCATGTGCGAAGACCCGACCGAGGAGGATCGCCGCTGGTTCCCCGACGTTGCCGGCAGCGACTGGCTCTCCACCATCAAGTTCGCCATGAGCAGCTTCAAGGACGAAAGCTTCATCCTGCAGTACCTGTCACCCAAGGTGATGCGCGACCTGAAGCTGTTCAGCATCCTCGACGACGACCAGCGCGACGACCTGCTGGTCCCGGCGATCCACGACGAGGCCGGCTACCGGATCATCCGCGAGCAACTGGCGGCCCAGTACAACCTCGGCAACCGCGAGCCCAACGTGCAGATCTGGAGCATCGACCGCCGCGGTGACCGCTCGCTGACCCTGCGCCACCAGCAGCACAACCGCAAACCGCTGGGCGACTCCACCGAGGAAGTGCTCAAGCACCTGCACCGCCTGTGGGGCTTCGACATCCACCTGGAGACCGTGCAGGGCGACCAGATCATGAAAACCCACCACATGCCACCCCGTGGCGAACATGGCGACAGCGGTGATTACGGCCGCATGGACCTCGCCGTCATCCACCACCTCTAGCCACCGCCCACCACCGTTGCCGCCGACAGGGTATCCTGTCGGCAGTAATGGAGGCTGCACATGCACATCTACAAAGTCGGCGGCGCGGTACGCGACCGCCTGCTCGGGCGCCCGGTCAGCGATATCGACTGGCTGGTGGTCGGCGCCACGGTCGAAGACATGCACGCCCAGGGCTTTCGCCCGGTGGGCGCTGATTTCCCGGTGTTCCTGCACCCGAAGACGGGCGAGGAATATGCCTTGGCGCGCACCGAGCGCAAGAGCGGACGGGGTTACGGCGGGTTCACCTTCCACGCCAGCCCCGAGGTGACACTGGAAGAAGACCTGATTCGCCGCGACCTGACCATCAATGCCATGGCCGAGGATGAACAGGGCACCGTTCACGACCCCTACAACGGCAAGAGCGATCTCGAACAGCGCATCCTGCGCCATGTTTCCCCGGCGTTCGCCGAAGACCCCCTGCGCGTGCTGCGCGTTGCCCGTTTCGCGGCGCGCTATGCCCCACTGGGTTTTCACGTCGCCGAGGAAACACTGGCACTGATGCGCCAGATCGCCGAATCCGGCGAATTGCAGGCGCTGACGGCAGAACGCAGCTGGAAAGAGATCGAGCGGGCGCTGATGGAAAGCGAGCCGCAGGTGTTCATCCAGGTGCTTCGCTCATCTGGAGCCCTGCAGGAATTGATGCCGGAGCTGCAACACGCAGCGGATTCGCTGGCGGCGCTGCACCAGGCTGCCGTGCATCAGCAGCCGCTGGCAGTGCGCTGGGCGTGCCTGCTGCGCGGGCTGGAGCCGGTGGCGATAAAGGCGCTGAACCAGCGTTTCAAGGCACCGCGTGAATGCCAGGAACTGGCCGTGCTGGTGGGGGAGTTTGCCGCAGATGCTGACGATGCCTTGCAGCTAACGCCTGTGAAACTGCTGGAAATACTGCAGAAATTCGATGTCTATCGGCGGCCGCAACGCTTCGAGGATTTCATTGCGGCGTGTGCGATGGCCCAGGGTGATGCCAGTTATCCACAAGCCGACTATCTGCGCGGGGCAGCGGCCGCGGCGCGAGCGGTGGATGTGAAACCGCTGGTGGATGCCGGGCTGACCGGTCAGGCTCTAGGCGAAGCCCTCAAGGGGGAACGGTTGAAAGCGCTCCAGGCTTACAAGCTTGGCTGACTCTGCTGGCCTCTTCGCGGCTAAAGCCGCTCCCACAGGGGCCGCATGATGGCGAGGTCCCTGTGGGAGCGGCTTCAGCCGCGAAAGGGCCGGCACAGGCTCACATCTGGGTCAGCTGCAAGCCTCGCCACTCGAAGGCGACCGGTGCCAGCACCTGGTCGATCTGCGCCTCCTGCCACAACTGCGCCATGCTCTTCTGCGCCCCGGGGTGAACCAGCTCCGGTGCCAGTAGCGACAAAGGCCACAGCACGAAGGCATTCTTCAGGATCTCCGCCCGTGGCAGCACCAGCCCATCGAAGGTGCCATGCAGGTCGTCATACATCAGCACATCGATATCCAGCGGCAAACCCTTGCGGTCCGGCGCGTAGCGGCCATTGTCGGCCTCGATGAACTTGAGCCTGCGGTCCAGCTCGATCAGCGGCAGGTCGGTCTTGCCGGTCACCACGAAGTTGATGAACGGCCCGCTCTTGATCCCCACCGCCTGGCTCTCGAACGCTGGCGAGCAACGCATGTCCGAGAGCATCGCCGCCAGCGCATCGAGCCCGGCACACAGGTGCTGGTGGCGGTCGATGTTGCTGCCAAGGCCCAGGTAAACCGTGCTCAGAGACATCCGCGCTCGATCTCCACGCCAACGCCACCACGGGCCGCCGGCACCGCGCCTGGCTTGGTCAGTTTCAGCCGCACCCAAGGGATGTGGAATTCTTCCATCAGCACCGCGACCAGGCGCTCGGCAAAGGTCTCCACCAGCTCGAAACGCGCCTGCTCGGCAAAGGCCTGGACCCGTGCCGAGACGCTGGCGTAATCCAGCGCCAGTTCGAGGTCGTCACCGGCCGCCGCCGGGCGGTTGTCCCAGGCGAAACTCAAGTCCAGGCGCAGGCACTGGCGAATATCCCGTTCCCAGTCATAGGCACCGATCACGGTATCGACTTCCAGGCCTTCGATGAACACTCTGTCCAAGCACTTCTCTCCACAGCACGACAAGGGCGACGGGCGCCGTTAGAATCAGGGCGTCCTCGCCCGGAATAGTTAGCATGTTTTGGTTATTGGCGCTGCTCGCCTACCTGCTCGGCTCGCTGTCCTTCGCCATCGTCCTCAGCCGCCTTTCGGGCAGCCCGGACCCGCGTTCCAGCGGTTCGGGCAACGCCGGCGCCACCAACATGCTACGCCTGGCGGGCCGTAAACTAGCGATCCTGACCCTGCTCGGCGACCTGTGCAAGGGCTTGTTGCCTGTCCTGCTGGCCAGCGCCGCCGGCCTTGGCCTGCGGGACCAGGCCTGGGTCGGCGTCTGTGCGGTGCTCGGCCATCTGTTTCCGCTGTACTTCCGCTTCCAGGGCGGCAAGGGCGTCGCCACCGCCGCCGGCATGCTCATGGGCCTGTACTTCCCGGCTGCACTGCTGGCCATCGGCGCCTGGTTATTGACCTTCTACCTCACCCGCACCAGCTCGCTGGCGGCCCTGATCGCCACGCCGCTGACCCTGCCACTGCTGGCCTGGCGCGAGCCGGAGGCGCTGCTGCCGATCGCCGTACTGACGCTGATGATCGTCTGGCGCCACCGCAACAACCTGCGTGACTTGTTCGCCGGGCGCGAAAGGCACTTCTGACACACCCATCAACCGATCACAGCGGCGGCAGCTGCTCCATCGGCCAGCGCGCCTGCACACTGATCGCCAGGTCCTGCTGCTGCCCGGCCAACAGGCGCTGGCAACCGGCATAGGCGATCATCGCGCCGTTGTCGGTGCAGAACTGCGGACGGGCGTAATACACGTTGCCCTTGATACTGGCCAGCATGTCTTCCAGCGACGCACGCAGCGCCTTGTTGGCGCTCACGCCACCGGCGATGACCAGGCGCTTGAGGCCGGTCTGCTTGAGGGCACGCTTGCACTTGATGGTCAGAGTCTCCACCACCGCCTGCTGGAACGCCAGGGACAGGTCGCAACGGGTTTGCTCGCTGTCGTCACCAGCCTGCTTGCACTGCTGCCAGGTGTTCAGGGCAAAGGTCTTGAGGCCGCTGAAGCTGAACTCCAGGCCCGGACGATCGGTCATCGGCCGCGGGAACACGAAGCGCCCCGGCACACCCTGTTCGGCGAGGCGGGCGATTTCCGGCCCGCCCGGGTAATTCAGGCCGATCAGCTTGGCGGTCTTGTCGAACGCCTCGCCGGCCGCATCGTCCAGGCTCTCGCCCAGCAGCTCGTACTGGCCGATGCCATCGACCTTGACCAGCTGGGTGTGGCCGCCGGAGACCAACAAGGCGACGAACGGAAACTCCGGTGGATTTTCCTCCAGCATCGGCGCCAGCAGGTGGCCTTCCATGTGGTGCACGCCGACCGCCGGGATGTCCCAGGCGAACGCCAGGGCCTGGGCGCATGAAGCGCCCACCAGCAGCGCGCCGACCAGGCCAGGGCCCGCGGTGTAGGCGATGGCGTCGATCTCGGTGGCGACGCAGCCGGCCTCGGCCAGCACCTGACGGATCAGCGGCAGCATGCGCTTGACGTGGTCCCGCGAGGCAAGCTCGGGCACCACCCCACCGAACACGCGGTGCAGGTCGATCTGACTGAACAGCGCGTCGGCTAACAAACCGCGCTCACTGTCGTATAATGCGACGCCGGTTTCGTCGCAGGATGTTTCCAATCCCAGTACTAGCATGGGCTCGTCCCTTGTGGGGGCTGAATTCGAAGCCGCGCATGATAGTCCCCGTGCCGGGTGCCGACCAGCGGTTTTCGATCAGAGGCTTTGCATTCCGGCGTACTAAGGGTTAACATCCGCAACCCTTGAAAACCGACGTTCTCCAGCACACCTTTTGTTTTGCCAGGAGCACGTCTACCCCGGTAATGAATTAAGGTAGCCCTGGATGCCAGCCGTCAAAGTTAAAGAGAACGAACCCTTCGACGTCGCTCTGCGTCGTTTCAAGCGCTCCTGCGAAAAAGCCGGTGTACTGGCTGAAGTTCGTAGCCGCGAGTTTTACGAGAAGCCGACCGCCGAGCGCAAGCGCAAAGCAGCTGCCGCTGTCAAGCGTCACGCCAAGAAAGTTCAGCGCGAACAGCGCCGCGCCGTTCGCCTGTACTAATACAGACGTTCGACGCACAAGAGCTTCTGCCCTGCCCGGCTCACCGCCGGGCCGATGGCAGCAGCGTGCTTCAAGCCTTGAGCAGCTAGCCCAAGGTGCCCGTCGCAACCTGCAGTGGGCAAATGCATCAAAGCGTCAGAGCTGGCTCCGGCCAGGCGTGCACGTCCTGACTGACGGGCCCTTGCGGCTACCGACGAGCACATATTCCCTCGCACCTCTCCTATTCGGCATTCGCCCCTCTGCGGCGCGTTAGCGATTAGACTTGCCAGTTGCCAGATGACGAGACTGCCATGGCCGGGCTGATTCCCCAAAGCTTCATCGACGACCTGATCAACCGCCTCGACATCGTCGACGTGGTGAGTTCACGTGTCCAGCTGAAAAAGACCGGCAAGAACTACTCCGCCTGCTGCCCGTTCCACAAGGAGAAAACCCCCTCCTTCACGGTCAGCCCCGACAAGCAGTTCTACTACTGCTTCGGCTGCGGCGCCGGCGGCAACGCCCTCGGCTTCGTCATGGACCACGACAACCTGGACTTCCCCCAGGCCGTCGAGGAACTGGCCCGTGCCGCCGGCATGGAAGTCCCCCGCGAACAAGGCCGTCGTGACCACAAGCCACGCCAGCCGACCGATTCGCCGCTGTACCCGCTGCTGGACGCCGCTTCGGAGTTCTATCGCCAGGCCCTGCGCGGACACCCGACCCGCAAGGCCGCGGTGGACTACCTCAAGGGCCGCGGCCTGTCGGGCGAGATCGCCCGCGACTTCGGCCTGGGCTTCGCCCCGCCGGGCTGGGACAACCTGCTCAAGCACCTGGGCGCCGACACCCTGCAGCAGAAGGTGATGATCGATGCCGGCCTGCTGATCGAGAACGCCGAGAGCGGCAAACGCTACGACCGCTTCCGCGACCGCGTGATGTTCCCGATCCGCGACAGCCGCGGACGCATCATCGCCTTCGGCGGCCGGGTGCTCGGCGACGACAAGCCCAAGTACCTGAACTCCCCGGAAACCCCGGTATTCCACAAGGGCCAGGAACTCTACGGCCTGTACGAAGCGCGCAAGCACAACCGCAACCTCGACGAGATCATCGTCGTCGAAGGCTACATGGACGTCATCG
The DNA here is from genome assembly GCF_044749485.1 of Pseudomonas sp. NPDC089401. NCBI lineage: Bacteria > Pseudomonadati > Pseudomonadota > Gammaproteobacteria > Pseudomonadales > Pseudomonadaceae > Pseudomonas > Pseudomonas sp. NPDC089401. The sequence continues at coordinate 50,384 of NZ_JBIVIA010000002.1, forward strand.
CCCTGGCCCAGCAAGGCTTGCGCAACGCCGTGGCGACCCTCGGCACCGCCACCAGCGAAGAACATCTCAAGCGCCTGTTCCGCGTGGTGCCCAGCGTGCTGTTCTGCTTCGACGGCGACCAGGCCGGGCGCAAGGCCGCGTGGCGTGCGCTGGAGTCGACCTTGTCGGCCCTGCAGGACGGGCGCCGCGCGCGCTTCCTGTTCCTGCCCGAAGGCGAAGACCCCGACAGCCTGGTCCGCGCCGAAGGTACCGATGCCTTCAAGGCCCGCATCAACCAGCACGCCCAGCCGCTGGCCGACTATTTCTTCGAGCAGTTGAGCGCCGAAGCCGACCCGCGCTCGCTGGAAGGCAAGGCGCACATGGCGACCCTGGCCGCACCGTTGATCGAAAAGATCCCCGGCGCCAACCTGCGCCAGCTGATGCGCAACCGCCTGAAGGAGATCACCGGCCTCGACCCGCAGCAGGTCGAGCAGCTCGCCCAGCAGGCTCCAGCGCCCAGCAGCGTGCCGGACTACGACCCTGGCTACGACTACGATGCCATGGCCAGCTACACCCCCGACTACGGCGACATGCCGCAGCCCGACTATGCCCCGGCTCACCAGGAACCGGAGTGGAAACCGAACAAGGGTGGCGGGAAAAAGCCATGGAGCGACAAGCCCTGGGACAAGAACCGCAAGGGAGGCAAGCCCTGGCAGCAGCGCGATGAAGCCCCGCCCAGGGTGCCAGCACCGGTCGAGCCCCCCACCCTGGCCGCCCTGCGCACCCTGCTGCACCACCCGCTGCTGGCGGGCAAGGTCGAGGACGCCAGCCACTTCGCCGACGAAGAACACCTGTACAGCCAGTTGCTGGTGGCGTTGATCGAAGCCGCGCAGAAAAATCCTGGGCTAAGCTCAATGCAGTTGATCGCGCGCTGGCACGGCACCGAACAGGGCCGCCTGCTGCGGGCCCTGGCGGAAAAGGAATGGCTGATCGTGGCCGACAACCTTGAACAACAGTTTTTCGACACTATAACTAGCTTGTCCGCCCGCCAACGCGAGCGCAGCCTGGAACAACTGCTCAGGAAATCACGTCAAAGCGAATTGACCAGCGAGGAAAAAACCCAGCTCCTCGCCCTGCTGAGCCGGAATGTTCCCGCACAAACGCCGACCTCATCTGGCGCGTGAGGCCCATGCTCGGGTATAATCCTCGGCTTGTTTTTTGCCCGCCAAGACCTTCAGTGGATAGGGTGTTATGTCCGGAAAAGCGCAACAGCAGTCTCGTATCAAAGAGTTGATCACCCGCGGTCGTGAGCAGGGCTACCTGACTTACGCGGAGGTCAACGACCACCTGCCTGAGGATATTTCAGATCCGGAACAGGTGGAAGACATCATCCGCATGATCAACGACATGGGGATCAACGTATTCGAGAGTGCTCCGGATGCGGATGCCCTTCTGTTGGCGGAAGCCGACACCGACGAAGCCGCGGCCGAAGAAGCCGCTGCTGCGTTGGCGGCCGTTGAAACCGATATCGGCCGCACGACCGACCCGGTGCGCATGTACATGCGCGAAATGGGTACCGTCGAGTTGCTGACCCGCGAAGGCGAGATCGAAATCGCCAAGCGCATCGAGGAAGGCATCCGCGAAGTCATGGGCGCCATCGCCCACTTCCCGGGCACTGTCGACTATATCCTCGGCGAATACGACCGCGTCACCGCCGAAGGCGGCCGCCTGTCCGATGTCCTCAGCGGTTACATCGACCCTGACGACAACATTGCCGCGCCGACCGATGAAGTGCCGGTTCCAGGCGCCAAGGCCCCTGCGGCCAAGGAAGAGTCGGACGACGAAGACGAAGAAAGCGAAGGCGGTGATGACGAGGAAGAGACCGAAAGCGGTCCCGATCCCGTCATCGCGGCCCAGCGTTTCGGTGCCGTTGCCGATCAACTCCAGGCCACCAACAAGGTCCTGAAGAAGAGCGGCCGTGGCGTCAAGGAAAGCATCGAGGCCCTGCAGGCCCTGGCTGACCTGTTCATGCCGATCAAGCTGGTACCCAAGCAGTTCGACGTGCTGGTCGAGCGCGTGCGCGATGCCCTGAGCCGCCTGCGCCAGCAAGAGCGTGCGATCATGCAGCTGTGCGTGCGTGACGCCCGCATGCCGCGTGCCGACTTCCTGCGCCTGTTCCCGAGCAACGAGACCGACCAGACCTGGTCCGGTGACCTGGCCAAGCGCAGCACCAAATGGGCAGCCGCCCTGGGTGAAAAGGACGCCGCCATCGTCGCCTGCCAGCAGAAGCTGATCGACCTCGAGATCGAGACCGGCCTGACCGTCGCCGAGATCAAGGAAGTCAACCGTCGCATGTCCATCGGCGAGGCGAAAGCCCGTCGCGCCAAGAAGGAAATGGTCGAGGCGAACCTGCGTCTGGTGATTTCGATCGCCAAGAAGTACACCAACCGCGGCCTGCAGTTCCTCGACCTGATCCAGGAAGGCAACATCGGCCTGATGAAGGCGGTGGACAAGTTCGAATACCGTCGCGGCTACAAGTTCTCGACCTACGCCACCTGGTGGATCCGCCAGGCGATCACCCGCTCGATCGCCGACCAGGCGCGCACCATCCGTATTCCGGTGCACATGATCGAGACGATCAACAAGCTCAACCGTATTTCCCGCCAGATGTTGCAGGAAATGGGTCGTGAACCGACCCCGGAAGAGCTGGGTGAGCGCATGGAGATGCCTGAGGACAAGATCCGCAAGGTACTGAAGATCGCCAAAGAGCCGATCTCCATGGAAACCCCGATCGGTGACGACGAAGATTCGCACCTGGGCGATTTCATCGAGGACTCGACCATGCAGTCCCCGATCGACGTGGCCACGGTCGAAAGCCTCAAGGAAGCCACCCGTGACGTGCTCTCGGGCCTCACCGCACGCGAAGCCAAGGTGCTGCGCATGCGTTTCGGCATCGACATGAACACCGACCACACCCTCGAAGAGGTGGGCAAGCAGTTCGACGTGACCCGTGAGCGGATCCGTCAGATCGAAGCGAAGGCGTTGCGCAAATTGCGCCACCCGACTCGCAGCGAGCATCTGCGCTCCTTCCTCGACGAGTGATGACGAACCCCGGCCCAGGCCGGGGTTTTTCTTATGTGACAAATGGCTAGGGCAAGTAGCTATCCAGTGGGCAGATTGCCCGTCTACACTCGACTTCAGACCACCTGAACGAGAGGCCGCTATGCCGCCGATGCCGGCCATTCTGTTGCTGCTCCTTGTCCTTTGGAACACGACGGCCGGCGCCCTCACCCTGACAGACGAGGAAAAAACCTGGCTCTCTGCGCACCCGCAGCTGAAGCTGGGCGTCGACGCCTCCTGGCCACCGTTCGAGTTTCGGGACCAGGAAGGCCGGTACCAGGGATTGGCCGCCGATTACATCGCCTTGCTCCAGGAACGCCTTGGGGTCTCGCTCACGCCGGTCGAGCCCAGCAGCTGGACCGAAGTGCTGCAGCAGGCACGCCAAGGCAGCATCGACCTGCTACCGGGCATCATGTCGACCCCGGAGCGCCAGAACTACTTGGCCTTCACCCGCCCCTACCTGGATTTCCCCATCGTCATCCTTGCCCACGAAGGCAGGCCGCAGCCGCACACCCTCAAGGACCTCTACGGCCTGAAGGTTGCGGTGGTGGAGAACTACGCCCCCCACGAACTCCTGCGCACCCACCACCCGGACCTCAACCTGGTGGCCATGCCCAACGTGAGCTCGACCCTCCAGGCCTTGGCCACCGACGCCGTGGACGCCGTGGTCGGCGACCTCGCCTCGAGCATCTGGAGCCTGCGCCAGCTCAAGCTCGAAGGGCTGTATGTCAGCGGCGAAACACCCTACCGCTACCAGCTGGCAATGGCCGCGCCACGCGAGCAGCAGGTATTGATCGGCATTCTCGACAAGGTCATGGCCGACATGACCAGCGAGGAGGTCAGCCAGATCCAGCAACGCTGGGTCGGCAATGTGGTCGACCAGCGCAGCTTCTGGCATGACACCCTGATGTACGGCCTGCCGGCCGTGCTGCTGCTGGTCGCCATCCTGGCCGTGGTGATCCGCATCAACCGCCGCCTGAGCTCGGAAATCTCCCGGCGCATCGCCCTGGAACAGGAACTGCGCAGCAGCGAGTACCACTACCGCGGCCTGATCGAAAGCCTCTCGGCCATCGCCTGGGAGGCCGACGCCAACGATTTCACCTACAGCTACGTCTCGCCCCATGCCGAGGACCTGCTCGGCTACCCGCTGCACGACTGGCTCAAGCCAGGCTTCTGGCGCAGCGTGCTGCACCCGGAGGATGCACTCTGGGCCCAGGCCTTCTGCGAGAGCGAGACCGCCGCGGGCCGCGACCACAGCCTCGATTACCGGGTCATGCGCGCCGACGGCCAGGCGCTCTGGGTGCGCAACATCGTCAGCATGATCGAGCACGGCCACCAGCCGGTGATGCGCGGGCTGATGATCGACATCAGCGAAACCAAGCGCACCGAGGATGCCCTGCGCCTTTCCGAACAGAAGTTCGCCTCGGTGTTCGAACAGTGCCCGGACATCCTGCTGATCGCCCGCCACAGCGACGGTGCGCTGCTGGAGGTCAACGAAGCGTTCGAAGAACAGATCGGCCTGAGCCCTGGCGAGGTGATCGGCCGCACCGCCACCGAACTCAACCTGTGGGGCGCCGAGGGCATGGGCCCGAAGCTGCTCGAACGCCTGCACCAGGGCGGAATCCGCAACCTGGAGATGACCTTCCGCCGCAGCAACGGCCAGTTGTTCACCGGCCTGACCTCGGCCGAAACCTTCGAGCTCGATGGCCAGCTGGCGCTGGTGGTGGCAGTGCGCGACATCAGCCAGCTCAAGGAGACCCAGCAACAGCTGCAGACCTCCGAGGAAAAGTTCGCCAAAGCCTTCCACGCCTCGCCCGATGGCCTGCTGCTGTCGCGCCAGAGCGACGGCCTGCTGCTGGAGGTGAACGATGGTTTCTGCCGCCTGACCGGTTACGATTTCAATCCATCGGTCGACCAGACCTCGTTCGACCTGGGGATCTGGGTCGACCTGAACGAGCGCAAGCGCCTGATCGAGCAACTGGCCCGTGATGGTTTCGTGCGCGACTTCACCTCCCACCTGCGCCGCAGCGACGGCCAGATCCGCCTCTGCGAACTGTCGGTGCGGCCATTGCCGATCGCCGGCGTCGACTGCATGCTGACCATCGCCCGCGATATCACCGAACGCCACCTGATGCAGGAAAAACTGCAACTGGCCGCCACGGTATTCGAGAACACCGCCGAAGGCGTGCTGATCACCGACACCGACCAGCGCATCAGTGCGGTCAACCGCGCCTTCAGCGAGATCACCGGCTACAGCGAGATCGAAGCCCTCGGCCAGACCCCGCGCCTGCTCGCCTCCGGCCAGCACGACAGCGCCTTCTACGCGTCGATGTGGCATCAGCTGAACGACGAAGGCCACTGGCAGGGCGAGATCTACAACAAGCGCAAGAACGGCGAGCTGTACCCCGGCTGGCTGACCATCAGCGCCGTGCGCAACCACGAACGTGAGATCACCCACTTCGTCGCCGTGTTTGCCGACATTTCCAGCCTCAAGCATGCCCAGGCCAAGCTCGACTACCAAGCCCATCACGACCCGCTCACCGGCTTGCCCAACCGCGCCCTGTTCGAGAACCGCCTGCAGGCGGTGCTCACCTGCGCACAGGCGTCCAACCGCCAGGGCGCGGTGCTGTTCCTCGATCTCGACCGCTTCAAGCACATCAACGACAGCCTCGGCCACCCGGTCGGCGACCTGCTGCTCAAGGGCATCGCCCAGCGCCTCAAGGAGCAGGTCCGTGACGTCGACACCGTGGCCCGCCTGGGCGGCGACGAATTCATCATCCTCCTGCCCGGCCTGCACAAGCCCGCCGATGCCAGTGCCATCGCCAGCAAACTGCTGGCCTGCTTCGTCGCGCCGTTCCAGGCCGGGGAACACGAGTTCTTCACCAGCGCCAGCATCGGCATCAGCCTCTACCCCCAGGACGGCAGCGATGTTGCCACGCTGATCCGCAACGCCGACGCCGCCATGTACCGCTCCAAGGCCAAGGGCCGCAACCGCGTCGAGGCCTACACCCGCGACCTGACCGCCCAGGCCAGCGAACGCATCGCCCTGGAACACGAATTGCGCCGCGCCATCGAGCGCAACGAAATGAGCCTCAGCTACCAGCCCAAGTTCAGCCTCAAGACCCAGACCCTGGTCGGCGCCGAGGCGCTCATCCGCTGGAGCCACCCGACCTTCGGCGAAGTGCCGCCGGAGCACTTCATTCACCTCGCCGAAGAGAACGGCACCATCCTCCAGCTCGGCGACTGGGTACTGGAGCAGGCTTGCCAGCAGATGCACCGCTGGAAGAAACACTACCAGGCCTTCGGCCCGCTCTCGATCAACCTGGCCGGTGCCCAGCTGCGCCAGCCCAATCTGGCCAAGCGCATCGAACACCTGCTGCGCACCTACCAGCTCAAGGCCGGCGACCTGCAGCTGGAGATCACCGAGAACTTCATCATGAGCCAGGCCGAGGAAGCCCTGGCCGTGCTGCACCAGCTCAAGCAACTGGGCGTGCAGCTGGCGATCGACGATTTCGGCACCGGCTACTCGTCCCTGAGCTACCTCAAGCGCCTGCCGCTGGACATCCTCAAGATCGACAAGTCGTTCATCCGCGGCCTGCCGGACGACCCCCACGACGCCGCCATCGCCCGCGCCATCATCGCCCTGGGGCGCAGCATGCAACTGACCATCATCGCCGAGGGCGTGGAGAACCAGGCCCAACAGCGCTTCCTTGCCGCCGAGGGTTGCGAGCAGATCCAGGGCTACATCGTCAGCCTGCCGCTGCCGCCGGACGAGTTCGCGGCGACCTTTCTTCGTATAGCACTAAGTGATCTTTCGGATGGCACGGTCTGGAAACCCTCGTTATAATCCGCGCACTACTGAGGGCCTATAGCTCAGTCGGTTAGAGCAGAGGACTCATAATCCTTTGGTCCACGGTTCGAGTCCGTGTGGGCCCACCAGATACGACAAAGCCGCGCATCCGCGCGGCTTTTTTGTGCCCGCAGATCAACCCCCATCGCTCATTCCACCATCCTGGTTGGCCCTGGAACGCCCCAGTTGGACGATGAGCCGAATACGCACCATAATCGGCTCACAAAATGAGCCGAATAACCTCGCTATTCGGCTCACCCCCACCACGAGGCCTCCATGAACCTACCTTTCTGGATATGGCAGCAACCCGATTGGCCTGAACTCCACTGGCAGATGGATACGCTGGCGCCGTTACTACGTGCCTGTACCCAAGCCCTAGGCCGCTTATTGGGCATGGCGGGGGCTATCAGTACAGATGAGCAGGCGCAGAATACGCTCGATGCTTTGCTGCAAAACATCATCACTAGCTCGGCGATCGAGGGTGAGCGGCTCAATGTGGAGTCCGTGCGCTCATCGCTGGCCCGGCGCATGGGGCTGCCGGCCGAAGGGCAAGAGTCCGCTCGCAGCAAGGGGCTCGCCGAGTTGATGCTCGATGCCACTCAGTCCCATGGCGAACCTCTGACACTGGAGCGTCTGCTGCATTGGCACCAACTGCTCTTTCCTGCCTCCGAGCAACTGCTATCGACGCCTTTACGAATCGGCGAGTTGCGCGGTAGCGAACCCATGCAGGTCGTCTCGGGTCGCCTCGACAAACCGACGGTGCATTTCGAGGCGCCGCCCCGAGACGGCCTGGAGACTCAGTTGCAACGTTTCCTCGACTGGTTCAGCGACTGCCTGCACGATCCGAAGCTCGACCCGCTGTTGCGTGCAGGGATCGCGCACTTCTGGTTTGTCACACTTCATCCCTTCGACGACGGCAATGGCCGGCTTACCCGCGCCATCACCGACCTGGCGCTGACCCAGGCGCAGCCACAATCAATCCGGCTCTACGCCATGTCGGCCAGCATTCTCGAGGACCGACGTGGCTATTACGAGGCTCTGCAAAGCAGCCAGAGGGCGGGGATGGACATCACCGCATGGCTCGAATGGTTCCTGCAGACCCTGTTGAACAGCATCGAACAGGCCCTGGCGCGAATAGAACGGGTACTGGGCAAGGCCCGTTTCTGGCATAGCCACGGTCAGGGCGGATTGTCCAAGGAGCAAGTCAAGGTCCTCAACCGCCTGCTCGATGGCGATGTTCTCGATGCCCGTGGCGGTTTTGCCGATGGCATCAGTGCCAAGCAATATCAGGCCGTGGCCAAGGTGTCGAAGGCTACCGCCAGCCGTCACCTTGCTGACTTGCTGGAAAAGGGCTGCCTGGTGCGACTGCCAGGTGGCGGGCGAAGTACCCGCTACCAGATCAACTGGACCGGCGAAGCTGAAGGGACTGCAAGCGACGAATCTCTCGAGACCCCTTCAAAGCCTTGAGCGCAGTTTACAGATCCCGCAACAACAGCGTCTTGCCAAAATTCCTGAATACCTGCGTGTACTGCTTGCGCCAGTTGGCCGCCCAGAACGCGGCATCCGGGAAGGTGCCGTCATCCGAGCGCGCCGCCAGTACATCGCTGGGTGCGATCTCTTCCGGCTGTTGCTGGCTGAGCATGGGGAACGCCATGTAGGCCTTGAACTGCTTGGAGAACACCTTGTCGATGGCGATGCCTTTGTACGGCGCTTGCATCAGCAGGCGCTGGCAGCCCTCGTGGGAGAGGATGTAGGCATGGGTGCCCTTGGTGCGCACGCGGGCGATGCCGCGGGCCCAGGTCAGCCAGACCTTGCCGAGGTTGGCCCCCAGGTAGAACAGCTCGGGGTCACGCCGGCGGAAGAATGCGTTCATCTGCTTCACCTGCACCGGGGCGAATTCCAGCAGCGTGGCGTCATCCTCGAGGATCAGCACGCGGCGATAGTTACGCTCCAGCGCCAGCCGGGCACATTTCATATGGGAGTCGAAGCAACCCCGTTCCGGGCTCTGGCTATCGCGCTCGACAATCAGAAATTCGACATTCAAGCCGCTGCCGGCGAACTCCTGGGTCAGCAGTTCGCGACGGTCGATACGCTCTTGCAGGCTGATACAGAAAATGCCGTCGATTTGCAGGCGGCTGAGGTCCTTGGCCTTGGACATTCCACATTCTCACGATGCGTTACAGGGCACGCTTGGGCCCACGGGAGCGCCATTCTCAGGCAAGTAATGGCGGCGCGACATCAGTACAATCGTGAAAGAGTGTAAGCAATTTTCCAGTCGAATCGGCCCACCATGATGTCGGAGTATTCCTATCGCTGTTGCCCTCAACCTGGTATTGCCCTGCCGACCACAGGCTGGCTAGGCTAACGGGCCAACTGCCGAGACTTGCCATGCTGGATTCCCGCCCTATCACCCTCGATGAGATCGACCGCCAGTTGATCGCCCTCCTGCAGATCAACGCCCGCGAAAGCGTCGCCACCCTCGCCCGCCACCTGGGCATCGCGCGCACCACGGTCAATTCACGTCTCGAACGCCTGGAAAAGAACAAGGTCATCACCGGCTACGGCGTGCGCCTGGGCCAGCGCCTGATCGGCGGTGGGCTGCAGGCCTATGTCGGGATCAAGGTGCAGCCACGCTCCGGCAAGGAGGTGGTACGCCGCCTGAGCGGCATGGGTCAGGTGCAGCAGCTCTGCGCGGTCAGTGGCGAATTCGATTACGTGGCCTGGCTGCACAGCGAGTCGCCAGAGCAGCTGGATCAGTTGCTGGACCAGATCGGCAGCGTCGAAGGGGTGGAGAAGACCACCACGTCGATCATTCTCAGCAGCAAGGTGGACCGGGGGCAGCCCGTCTGACGCCACTACTGACTACCGGGCATGCAGTTCTGCTTGTTCACCCGGTATGAAGTACTTGGCTGCTCTGAGCCGAACCATCGAAATTAACAATTTAACCGTCGATATGACGACTCACAGTTCATTACGCCAACAATCTGCTTCTTAATTACGAGCAGCACGCTTCATAAAATGACCTCCAGCCATCTCCTATACTCAGGCTCCGCTCCCCGCGCAGCCGCTCTGGCAAGGTCAGTTCATGAACAAGAAAAACCGCCATCCCGCCGACGGCAAGCCGCCCATCACCATCTTCGGCCCAGACTTCCCCTTCGCCTTCGACGACTGGCTGGAGCACCCGGCCGGCCTGGGCAGCATCCCGGTCGAACGTCACGGTGAAGAAGTCGCCATCGTCGGTGCCGGCATCGCTGGCCTGGTGGCGGCGTACGAGCTGATGAAGCTGGGCCTCAAGCCGGTGGTGTACGAAGCTTCGAAGCTCGGTGGGCGCCTGCGTTCGCAGGCCTTCAACGGCGCCGACGGGATCATCGCCGAGCTGGGCGGCATGCGCTTCCCGGTGTCATCCACGGCGTTCTACCACTACGTCGACAAGCTGGGCCTGGAGACCAGACCCTTCCCCAACCCGCTGACCGCCGCCTCCCACAGCACGGTCATCGACCTCGAGGGCCAGACCTACTACGCGGAAAAGGCCAGCGACCTGCCCAAGCTGTTCCACGAAGTGGCCGATGCCTGGGCCGATGCGCTGGAAAGCGGCGCGCAGTTCGCCGACATCCAGCAAGCCATCCGCGACCGCGACGTCCCGCGCCTGAAAGCCCTGTGGAACAAGCTGGTTCCACTGTGGGACGACCGCACCTTCTACGACTTCGTCGCCACCTCGCGCGCGTTCGCCGAACTGAGCTTCCAGCACCGCGAAGTGTTCGGCCAGGTCGGTTTCGGCACCGGCGGCTGGGACTCGGACTTCCCCAACTCGATGCTGGAAATCTTTCGCGTGGTGATGACCAACTGCGATGACCACCAGCACCTGATCGTCGGGGGCGTGGAGCAGGTGCCGCAAGGCATCTGGCGCCACGTGCCGGCGCGCTGCGCGCACTGGCCCGAAGGCACCAGCCTCAGCTCGCTGCATGGCGGTGCGCCGCGCACCGGGGTCAAGCGCATCGCCCGTGCCGCCGACGGGCGCCTGGCAGTCACTGACAACTGGGGTGATACCCGCCACTACAGCGCCGTGCTCGCCACCTGCCAGAGCTGGCTGCTGACCACCCAGATCGACTGCGAGGAGTCGCTGTTCTCGCAGAAGATGTGGATGGCCCTGGACCGGACTCGCTACATGCAGTCATCGAAGACCTTCGTCATGGTCGACCGGCCGTTCTGGAAGGACAAGGACCCGCAGACCGGTCGCGACCTGATGAGCATGACCCTGACCGACCGCCTCACCCGCGGCACCTACCTGTTCGACAACGGCGATGACAAGCCAGGGGTGATCTGCCTGTCCTACGCCTGGATGAGCGACGCGCTGAAGATGCTCCCGCACCCCGTGGAAAAGCGCGTGCAACTGGCCCTGGATGCGCTGAAGAAGATCTACCCCAAGACCGATATCGCCGGGCACATCATCGGCGACCCGATCACCATTTCCTGGGAGGCCGACCCCCACTTCCTCGGCGCGTTCAAGGGCGCACTGCCGGGCCACTACCGCTACAACCAGCGCATGTACGCGCACTTCATGCAGCAGGACATGCCTGCCGAGCAGCGCGGCATGTTCATTGCCGGTGACGACGTGTCATGGACCCCGGCCTGGGTGGAAGGCGCGGTGCAGACTTCGCTGAACGCGGTGTGGGGTATCATGAACCACTTCGGTGGCCACACCCACCCGGACAACCCGGGCCCGGGCGATGTGTTCGATGAGATCGGGCCGATCGCCCTGGCCGACTGACACCAAGGAGGCAGCATGCGCATCGCTTTGTTCCAGGGCGCCCCCCAGCCGCTTGACGTCCCCGGCAACCTGCAACGGCTGCGCCACCAGGCGCAGCGGGCGGCCGAGCAAGGGGCGCAGCTGCTGGTGTGCCCGGAGATGTTCCTGAGCGGCTACAACATCGGCGTGGAACAGGTCGAACGGCTGGCCGAGGCCGAGGACGGCGCGGCTGCCATGGAGGTGGTGGAGATTGCCCAGGCGCACCGCATCGCCATCGTCTACGGCTATCCCGAGCGCACCGATGACGGGGCCATCTACAACAGCGTGCAATTGATCGATGCCCAGGGTCGCAGCCTGTGCAACTACCGCAAGACCCACCTGTTCGGCGAGCTGGACCGGGCCATGTTCAGCGCCGGCGCCGACCACTTCCCGGTGGTCGAGCTGGAAGGCTGGAAGGTCGGCCTGCTGATCTGCTACGACATCGAGTTCCCGGAAAATGCCCGGCGCCTGGCCTTGGCGGGCGCCGAGCTGATCCTGGTGCCGACCGCCAACATGACGCCGTACGACTTCGTCTGCCAGGTGACCGTGCGCTCGCGGGCGCAGGAAAACCAGTGCTACCTGGTATATGCCAACTACTGCGGCGCGGAGGGCGAGATCCAGTATTGCGGGCAGAGCAGCATCATCGGGCCGGATGGCAGCCTGCTGGCAATGGCCGGGCGCGAGGAGTGTCAATTGCTGGCGGAGCTTGAACGTGAGCGGGTGGTGCGCGGGCGCGAGGCGTTTCCGTACCTGACCGACCTGCGCCGGGAGCTGCATTTGCGTCAGCGCTGACAGGGGCCGCTCTGCGGCCCATTCGCGGGTAAACCCGCTCCCACAGGGACCCGCGAAGAGGCCGGGCCTGCCACCCAAATGGGTTAGCATGAACCCCTGCCCCGGAGTTCCCATGCCTGACACCACCCGCCACCTCACCCTCGCCAACGGCCTGCAGCTGACCCTGCGCCACGCCCCGCGCCTGAAGCGCTCGGCCGCCGCCGTGCGGGTGCATGCGGGCAGCCACGACGCCCCGCGCCAGTGGCCAGGCCTGGCCCACTTCCTCGAACACCTGTTCTTCCTGGGCACCGCACGCTTCCCCTTGGAAGACGGCCTGATGCGCTACGTCCAGGCCCTCGGCGGCCAGGTCAACGCCAGCACCCGCGAACGCACCACCGACTTCTTCTTCGAAGTACCGCCCAGCGCCCTGGGCGGCGGCCTGGAGCGGTTGTGCCAGATGCTCGCCGAGCCAGACCTGGGCCTTGAACGACAAGCCCGCGAGCGGGAAGTGATCCACGCCGAATTCATCGCCTGGTCACGCAACCCGCAAGCGCAGCAGCAGTTCGCCGTGCTGCAGTCAGTGGCAGGCGATCATCCGTTGGTCGGTTTTCATGCCGGCAACCGCTATACCCTCGCCCTGCGCAACAGTGCCTTCCAGCAAGCGCTCAAAGGCTTTCACCAGCGTTACTACCAGGGTGGCCAGATCACCCTGAGCCTCTGCGGCCCACAGTCGCTCGATGAGCTGGAGCGGATCGCCAGGCAGTTCGCCAGCGGCTTTGCGACGGGCGCCAAGGTGGTGCAGGCACCAGCCCCTGCCTTGGGCAGCAAACAGGCACTGCTGTTCGCCCACGAAGACCTGCCCGCAGCCGCCGAACAGGCCCTGGAGCTTCTGCTGGCCCTCCTCGACGACAACGCCTCTGGCGGTTGGCGGCATGCCTTGGAGCAGCGTGATTGGCTCAGCGGCTTCAAGGCCGAGAAACTCTACGCCTTTGCCGGGCAACTGCTCTGGCACCTGGACTTGCAGCTCGGCCCGGACGCCGATCGCGATGAAGCCCTGAAGCTGTTGCACGGCTGGTTCGCGTTCATCCGGCAGGCCGATCCCGTGCAGCTCAACAGCGCGTTCGGCCGCTTGCAGCAAAGCCGCGAACGCAATGCCAGCGCACTGGAACTGGCCCGCCGCGACAGCGCCGGGCAGCCATTTGCCGCACTGGATGCAGCGGGACTGGCCGCATTTCGAGCGCTGCTTGAACAGTTGCCATGCCACCCACGCGGGCAGTGGCAGCTGCCGACGACTGATACCTTGCTGCTCGATGAGCTGCCCGCCGCCCAGGCTGCACCGCTGCCGGCGGCACTGAGCACCTGCGGCCTGCTGCCGGCGGCTCGCCAGTACGCAGCGCTTTATCTGCGCTGGCAGATACCATCGGCGCAGCGCCAACGCTTGCAGACCGTGCTCGAGCGCGCCTTGCAGCCACTGCGGGCACGGTGCGAGCGCGCATCGGTGCAACTGCAGTTCAATGCGGCGGGCGAGTACTGGCAACTGCGCCTCACGGGCAATCCCCCAGCAGTGATCCGCGCCGCGGGACAAGCACTGGCACTGATGCAAGCGCCCTCCAACTGGCTGCCAACCGGGCCTGAAGCACCACCCCTGATACCGATCAGGGCACTGATCAATCAACTGCCTGACGCCCTGCTTGGCGCGGCCGCCACCACTGTTGTGCCGTGCGACCTTGACCAGGCGCTGCTTGGCCAGGCCTGGCAGCACAGCTGCTGGCACGGGTTGGCCGTGGGCTTCGATGCCAGCGCCTTGCAGGTACTGGGTGCCCACTTGGGAAACTGCCCTGGGCAAGGCACCATGCCCGCCCCCGTCCCCTGCTGGGCAGGGCAGCGCTGGCACCAGGCCAACGTGCCTGGCAGCGAAAACGCCCTGCTGCTGTTCTGCCCGCTGCGCCCTGCGCAACAGGCCGCTGGCCGCCTGCTCGCGCAGCTGCTGCAGGGCCCGGTGTACCAGCGTCTGCGCGTCGAGTTGCAACTGGGCTATGCGGTGTTCAGCACCTTCCGTCAGATCGAAGGCATCGGCGGCCTGTTGTTCGGCGTGCAGTCGCCCTTAGCCCGCCAGGCCGAAATCCTCGGCCACCTGCGCACGCTGCTGTCCGTTGGCGTCACCCTCGACACCAACGCCCGCCAGAACCTGGCCGGGCAGTTCGAGGAAACGGCCATGGCCAACGCCGAGGTCGCCGAATGGGCCTGGCAGACATACCTGGCCACACAACCCGCCGACCTGCCTGCGCTGCAACGGTCTATCCTGATGACGCAACAAGCGGATCTGGACGCCCTGCTTGGCGAACTTCTCGGCCCCGATCGCACCTGGCTGTGCCTGGCCAACGCCACCGCGCCAGACGCGTCCTGGCACTGATCACCCCGGGATTGTTACGTTTCATGCAAGGGCGCTTATCAAAGAATTAACCTTTCGGTACAAATTTTTCTTGTAAGATAACGCTATCTCAGCCAGCGGAACCTCCTGCTCCAGGCGGCACCCAATCATCAGCTGAAGTACCCCAACCCAACCTGAAGGAGAACGCCCATGTGGACCAAACCTGCATACACTGACCTGCGTATCGGCTTCGAAGTGACCATGTACTTCGCCAGCCGCTAAGCCCTGCTTTGCGGCATGACGCCTCGGTCCGCCGGGGCGTCGTCGTTTTCCGGATACGGCTTTTCGCAGAAGGAGTGGCCATGTACATCCAGATTCTCGGTTCCGCCGCCGGCGGTGGTTTCCCGCAGTGGAACTGCAACTGCGTCAACTGCAAGGGCTTTCGCGACGGCAGCCTGCGCGCCACGGCACGCACCCAGTCGTCCATCGCCCTGTCCGACGACGGTGAGCACTGGGTCCTGTGCAACGCCTCGCCCGACATCCGCGCCCAACTGCAGGCCTTCGCGCCGATGCAGCCGGCGCGTGCCCTGCGCGACAGCGGCATCAACGCCATCGTCCTGCTCGACAGCCAGATCGACCACACCACCGGCCTGCTCAGCCTGCGCGAAGGCTGCCCGCACCAGGTCTGGTGCACCGACATGGTCCACCAGGACCTGACCACCGGTTTCCCGCTGTTCAACATGCTCAGCCACTGGAACGGCGGCCTGCAGTGGAATCGCATCGCGCTCGAAGGCAGCTTCGTCATCGACGCCTGCCCCAACCTGCGCTTCACCCCCTTCCCGCTGCGCAGCGCCGCGCCGCCCTATTCGCCGCACCGCTTCGACCCGCACCCGGGCGACAACCTCGGCCTGCTGGTGGAAGACACCCGCACCGGCGGCAAGCTGTTCTATGCCCCCGGCCTGGGCCAGGTCGACGCCAAGCTGCTGCAGATGATGGACGGCGCCGACTGCCTGCTGGTCGACGGCACCCTGTGGGAGGATGATGAAATGCAGCGTCGCGGCGTCGGCACCCGCACCGGCCGCGAGATGGGCCACCTGGCGCAGAACGGCCCCGGCGGCATGCTCGAGGTGCTCGACGGCTTCCCGCGCCAGCGCAAGGTGCTCATCCACATCAACAACACCAACCCGATCCTCGATGAAGACTCCCCCGAGCGCGCCGAAGTCCTGCGCCGCGGTGTCGAAGTGGCCTTCGACGGCATGAGCATCGAGTTGTAAGGAGGCCTCGTGAGCGACGCACTGCCGATGTCCCCTGCCGAGTTCGAGCAGGCCCTGCGCGCCAAGGGCGCCTACTACCACATCCATCACCCGTATCACGTGGCGATGTACCAAGGCCGTGCCAGCCGCGAGCAGATCCAGGGCTGGGTGGCCAACCGCTTCTACTACCAGGTCAACATCCCGATGAAGGATGCCGCGATCCTGGCCAACTGCCCTGACCGCGAAATCCGCCGCGAGTGGATCCAGCGCCTGCTCGACCACGATGGCGCGCCCGGCGAGGACGGCGGCATCGAAGCCTGGCTGCGTCTTGGCCAGGCAGTCGGCCTCGACCCCGACCAGTTGCGCTCCCAGGAGCTGGTGCTGCCCGGCGTGCGCTTCGCCGTCGACGCCTATGTCAACTTCGCCCGCCGCGCCAGCTGGCAAGAAGCCGCCAGCAGCTCGCTGACCGAGCTGTTCGCCCCGCAGATCCACCAGTCGCGGCTGGACAGCTGGCCGCAGCACTACCCGTGGATCGACCCGGCCGGCTACGAATACTTCCGCACCCGCCTGGGCCAGGCCCGGCGTGACGTGGAACACGGTCTGGCGATCACCCTGCAGCACTACACCACCCGCGCGGGCCAGGAGCGTATGCTGGAAATCCTGCAGTTCAAGCTGGATATCCTCTGGAGCATGCTCGACGCCATGAGCATGGCCTACGAGCTGAACCGCCCGCCCTATCATTCCGTCACCCAGCAACGGGTCTGGCACAAGGGGATCGCCCTATGAGCTTCGAACGCAACCAGGTGCCGAACTGGCGCCCCGGCTACCGCTTCCAGTACGAACCGGCGCAAAAAGGCCACGTGCTGCTGTACCCCGAGGGCATGATCAAGCTCAACGACAGCGCCGCCCTGATCGGCGGGCTGATCGACGGCAAGCGCGACGTGGCGGCGATCATCGCCGAACTGCAAGAGCAATTCCCAGGTGTGCCCGAGGTCGCCGACGACATCGAGCAATTCATGGAGGTGGCCCGTGGCGAACACTGGATCACCCTCGCCTGAGGTGCCGGTCGGCCTGCCGCTGTGGCTGCTGGCCGAATTGACCTACCGCTGCCCGCTGCAGTGCCCGTACTGCTCCAACCCCCTGGACTTCGCCGCCCAGGGCCAGGAGCTGAGCACGGCGCAGTGGTTCAAGGTGATGGCCGAAGCCCGCGAGATGGGCGCCGCACAGATCGGTTTTTCCGGCGGTGAGCCGCTGGTGCGCCAGGACCTCGCCGAGCTGATCGGCGAGGCCCGCCGCCTGGGCTACTACACCAACCTGATCACCTCCGGCATCGGCCTCACCGAAGCGCGCATCGCCGCATTCAAGGACGCCGGGCTGGACCATATCCAGATCAGCTTCCAGGCCAGCGACGAGCAGGTCAACAACCTGCTGGCCGGCTCGAAGAAGGCCTTCGCGCAAAAACTGGCGATGGCCCGCGCGGTGAAGGCACACGGTTACCCGATGGTGCTCAACTTCGTCACCCACCGGCACAACATCGACAAGATCGACCGCATCATCGAACTGTGCATCGCCCTCGAAGCCGACTTCGTCGAACTCGCCACCTGCCAGTTCTACGGCTGGGCCCACCTCAACCGCCTGGGCCTGCTGCCGACCCGCGAACAACTGGAGCGCGCCGAGCGCATCACCAACGAGTACCGGGCAAAACTCAAGGCCGAGGGCAACCCGTGCAAGCTGATCTTCGTCACCCCGGACTACTACGAAGAGCGCCCCAAGGCCTGCATGAACGGCTGGGGCAGCCTGTTCCTGACCATCACCCCGGACGGCACCGCCCTGCCCTGCCACGGCGCGCGCCAGCTGCCGGTGCAGTTCCCCAACGTGCGCGAGCACGACCTGCACCACATCTGGTACGACTCGTTCGGCTTCAACCGCTTCCGCGGTTACGACTGGATGCCGGAACCCTGCCGCTCGTGCGACGAGAAGGAAAAGGACTTCGGCGGCTGTCGCTGCCAGGCCTTCATGCTCACCGGCGATGCCAGCAACGCCGACCCGGTGTGCGCCAAGTCAGCCGACCACGGCATCATCCTCAAGGCCCGCGAGGAGGCGCAAACCGCCGAACTCGCCATCGACGAGATGACTTTCCGCAATGAGCGCAACTCCCGTGTCATCGTCCGCGGCTGACTTCAGCGCCGCACAGGCGGTCGCCGCCGGCACCGACTTCAGCGAACTCAAGGTCAGCGAGGCGGGGCTGTTCTGGATCGAGTTCCGCCCGGCCGACGGCGCTTGCCGTATCTGGCACTGGTACGCAAACCAGGCCCGCTGCCTGACACCGGACGGCTTCAGCGCGCGCAGCCGGGTGTACGAATATGGCGGCGGCAGCTTCTGCCTGGGTGGCGACGGCTTGCTGTTCGTCAACGAGAAGGACCAGCAGGTCTATACCCAGAGCCTCGATGGCGGCGCGCCCCGCGCGCTGACCGGTGACGGATCACGACGTTACGGCGATGTGCAATGGCATGACGGTCGGGTACTGGCGGTGGAAGAGCAGCACGGCGCCACGGTCGAGCATCGCTTGGTGGCCTTGGGCGAGGGTTCGCGTGAGGTACTCGCCGAAGGTGCCGATTTCTATGCCTCGCCGACGCTCAGCCGCGATGGCCATCGCCTGGCCTGGATCGAATGGGACCGCCCGGCGCAACCCTGGACCGTCACCCGCTTGATGGGTCGCGAACGCGACGCCAGCGGTGGCTGGTGCGCAGCACGCTGCATCGCCGCCGAGGACGAGTCGTTGCAACAGCCGCGCTTCGATGCCCAAGGCCGCTTGTACTGCCTGTCCGACCGCAACGGGTTCTGGCAACCCTGGGGCGAAATCGCCGGCCACTGGCAGGCACTGCCGGCCCAGCCCGCGGACCACGCCTCCGCACCTTGGCAACTGGGCACCTGCACCTGGTTACCCGCCGGCCCGCAAGGCTATCTGGCCACCTGGTTCGAAGGCGGCTTCGGGCAACTGGGCCTGTGCGGTGAAGACGGCCGCACCGAGCGCTTCGCCAGCGCCTACACGCGCTTTCGCAACCTGGCCATGGATGCCGGGCACATCTACTGCGTCGCCGCCTCGCCGATCAGCCCGCCGGCGGTGATTTCGATTGACCGAAACAGCCACGAGGTCGATGTGCTGGCCGGTGGCGCCGAAGTGCTGCCGGCCGAGCGCATCAGCCTGCCGCAATCCATCCACTACGATAGCGGCGGTGCCACAGCCCATGGTTTCTTCTACCCTGCGGCTTCCCGCAAGGGCCCTTCGCCGTTGGTAGTATTCATTCATGGCGGCCCGACTTCGGCGTGCTATCCGGTGCTCGACCCACGCATCCAGTACTGGACCCAGCGTGGTTTTGCCGTCGCCGACCTGAATTACCGGGGCAGCACCGGTTATGGCCGTGCCTACCGCCAGGCGCTGCACCTGCGCTGGGGCGAAAGCGATGTGCAGGATGCCTGCGCGGCAGTCGAGTACCTGGCGGCACAAGGCCTGGTCGACCGCGACAAGGCCTTCATTCGCGGTGGCAGTGCCGGTGGCTACACCACCCTGTGCGCCCTGGCCTTCCACGACATGTTCCGCGCCGGCGCCAGTCTGTACGGGGTCAGCGACCCGATCGCCCTGGGCCACGCCACGCACAAGTTCGAAGGCGACTACCTCGACTGGCTGATCGGTGACCCACGGCAGGATGCCGAACGCTACCGCCAGCGCACGCCGCTTTTGCATGCGGGCCAGATCAAGGTGCCGGTGATCTTCTTCCAGGGTGAACTGGATGCTGTGGTGGTGCCACAGCAGACGCAATCGATGCTGGAGGCCTTGCAGGCCAATGGCATCGAGGCGGTGGGGCATTTCTACGCTGGGGAAAGGCACGGCTTGCGCAAGGCCCGGAACCTGGCGCATGCCCTGGAAGAAGAGTGGAAGTTCTACTGCCGAGTGTTGGAAGGCTGATGGTCGGGGGCTGCTTTGCAGCCCTTTCGCGACACAAGGCCGCTCCTACAAGGGCAGCGGTCTCCTGTAGGAGCGGCCTTGTGTCGCGAAAGGGCCGCACAGCGGCCCCCTGCGTTCTCAACGCTTGGCGATGATGTACACCGCATGCACGATTCCCGGAATGTACCCCAGCAGGGTCAGCAGAATATTCAGCCAGAACGCCCCGCCAAACCCCACCTGCAGGAACACGCCCAGCGGCGGCAGGATGATGGCGATGATGATGCGAATGAAGTCCATGCGGGTCACTCCTCAAGGGGTTAACAGAAAGACCCGCTGCGCTTGGCAGTGGTTCCACCGGCCAAAAAAAACGCCCCGGGCCAAGTGAAACAGGCCAGGGGCGATGCGCAGAAACGCCAGACGGTTCGTTGAGTTCGGATCAGGCCGGCATTTCCCGGCGGGCCTGTTGTTGCGCATGCAGCCGGGCAAAGGCCCGGGCCAGGCGCAGGAGCATTTCGTCGATGTTGCCCTTGCTCACGGTCAGCGCCGGCGAGAAGCGCACCACATCGGCCTGGGGTGCGTTGAGCAGCAGCCCTTCATGCAGGGCGGCCTCGACCAGGTCCTTGGCCAGGTCGTCCTGCAACTGCAGGGCCCAGAGCAGGCCCTGGCCGCGCACCTCGCCCTGGCCGTAACGGCCGGCCAGGCGGCTCAGGCCATCGCGCAGATGCCGGCCACTGTCCTGCACCTGCTGGAAAAAGCCCGGCTCCAGCACGCAGTCCAGCACGGCCAGGCCGGCCGCACTCATCAGCGCGTTGCCGTGGTGGCTGCCTTCCAGCTCGCCCGGCTCTGCGCAGCACGCCGTACCACGGGCCAGCAGGGCCGCCAGCGGTACGCCGCCGCCCAGGCCCTTGCCCAGGGTGATGATATCGGCGCGCACGCCGTAGGATTCTTCGGCCAGCATCGCGCCGCAGCGGCCGATGCCGGTCTGCACCTCGTCGAGGACCAGCAGGATGCCCAGTTCGCGACACAGCTTCTCGACGCCTTGCAGGTACTCGCGGCTGGCCGGAATCACCCCGGCCTCGCCCTGGATCGGCTCGAGCATGATCGCCACGGTGCGCGAGTCGACTTCGGCATGCAGCGCCGCCAGGTCGTTGAACGGCACCTTGCTGAAACCCGGCAGGCCCGGTTCGCAGCGATTGCACGGCAGCGGGTCGGACGCCGACAGCGCACCCAGGCTACGGCCGTGGCAGGCCTGGCTGGCGGTGATGATGTGGTAGGCGCCGTTGCGATGCCGCTGGCCCCACTTGCGCGCCAGCTTGATCGCCCCTTCGCAGGCCTCGGCACCGCTGTTGAGCAGGTAGGCCTGATCGCTGCCGGTGCTCTGGCAGAGGCGCTCGACCAGTGCCAGCAACACCCGGCTGTGGTAGCCAACGCCTGGGTTGATCAACGCCTGGGCCTGGTTGCCCAGGGCCTTGACCAGCGCGCTGGGGCTGTGGCCGAGGCTGTTGACCGCGCCGCCCTGGGTGAAGTCGAGGTAGGCATGCCCCTGGTTGTCCCACAGCCATGAGCCCTGGCCACGCACGAATACCTGCTCGGCACGTTCACTGCCGGGCATCAGCCGCTCGCGGGAAGGCGGCGCATCCGCCACCACCCGCGGCGCACGCTTGGCCTCGGCAACTGCGACAGGGGCCGAACGGCGCAGGTTGAACAGGTTCATCGGGGCTCCAGCCAATCACGATAAAGGGGCCAGGGTCCGGTCTTGATGCCGGCGCTGGTTATTTTGTCTTGCCTATCAAAAGTGTTTCTCAAAACCGGTAACAATGATCTGATCGATCGCTGTAACCCGTTGGAATACGGCGATAGACTAGGCGTCGGCAGCGATCGCGGCCATTTCGTTTTCCCAGCTTTTTCGATAAGTGTTGCTTATGGATTTCCGCCAACTGCGTTATTTCGTCGCGGTGTATGAAGAAGGCCACGTTGGCCGCGCCGCCGAACGCCTGTCCCTGTCCCAGCCGGCACTTTCCCAGCAGATCCGCCAGCTCGAGCACAGCCTCGACCTGAGCCTGTTCGAACGCAGCAACAAGCGCCTGCTGCCGACCCTGGCGGCGCATACCCTGTACAACCATGCCCTGCCCCTGCTCGATGGCCTGCAGCGGGCCCACGAGGCCATGCGCAACTTCAAGGGCCAGTCGCTGCGCACCCTGGCCATCGGCGTGCTGCAGACGGTGCGGCCGAGCCTGGTGCCACAGTTGCTGGAGCGCGTGCGCAAGGCGCAGCCGCACCTTGTAGTGCAGATCTACGAACTGTCGGGGCTGGAGATCGAACGGCGGCTGCTCAACGGCAATCTGGACATCGGCATCAGCTACCTGCCGCCGCGCCAGCCGGGGCTGCATGGGTCGCTGCTGTATGAAGACGAGTTACAGGTTGTCATCCCGGATACCCATCCCTTGAAGGACTTCAAGAAGGTATCCATCAAGCAGGCCGGCGAATTGCCGATGTTGATGCTGGGCGAGGAATTCCAGATCCGCCAGATCTGGAAGGAACAGCTGGCCGCCCAGGGGCGCAGGCCGCAGGTACAGGCGGAGATGAACAACATGGCAGGGATTCTCGACAGCCTGGCGCACACCTCGCTGGCCACCATCCTGCCCGGCCGGGCCAAGGACGCCGCCGAGGACGACCAGGGCCTGCTGTGGAAGCCGCTGAGCGAGCCGCGGGTGCCACTCAAGGTAGGCCTGGTGTTCCGCGATGCCCAGCGCCAGCAGGCGTCGGTGGAATTGCTGCGCACGCTGCTCGAGGAAGAGACGGATGCGCGGCAGCTGGGCAGCTGAAACACGCGCACAAAGAAAACCCCGCCGAAGCGGGGTTCTCTAGACTGTTTCCCTGTGACATCCCTATCGCCCCGCCATCCTGGCAGGAAATCCTTCGTTGTCCCTGTTCTGTCCTTTGCGCTTCCTGCGCAACGTCCATGTAGAAAGATTAACCGTGGATCCAATCTGACACCAGTGGCGAAAAGGCACCACGTAATGTAGGAAAATGCTTACAAGGGGTAATCATTCTCAGATAGATCGTGTGAGGGCCATTCGCGGGTAAACCCGCTCCCACAGAATCAGCGCAGGCCCTTGGACCTGTGCAGTACCTGTGGGAGCGGGTTCACCCGCGAAGGCCCTCACACGACCTGTCAGAACTGCTCGGCATCCAGCAGGTACAACGACTCACTCCCCGCCTTCACCGAAGCCACCAGCGAATCCACCCGAGGCAGCAACCGCGCAAAGTAGAACCGCGCCGTGCCCAGCTTGGCCGAGTAGAACGCCGCGTCCCCTTCACCGGCCTGTGCAGCCCGCGCCATCAGCGCCCACATATAGCCGTACGCCACGTACCCAAAGGCATGCAGGTATTCCACCGACGCCGCGCCAATCTCGTTCGGATTACCCTTGGCCTGTTCCAGCACCCACTCGGTCAGCCCGTCGAGTTGATCCAGGTAGCCGCCCAGCGGCTTGGCGAACTCGTCCAGCTCACGGCCAGCGCTGGTGATGAACTGGCGGACCTCGTCGGAGAACAGCTTGTAGTACGCGCCACCGCTGGCCACCACCTTGCGCCCCATCAGGTCGAGGGCCTGGATGCCGTTGGTGCCTTCGTAGATCTGGGTGATACGCACGTCGCGCACCAGCTGCTCCTGGCCCCATTCGCGAATGTAGCCGTGGCCACCGAACACCTGCTGGCCGTGCACGGTGCATTCCAGGCCGAGGTCGGTGAGGAAGGCCTTGGCCACCGGCGTCAGCAGCGCCACCAGCTCTTCGCTGCGCTTGCGGGTCTGCGGATCTTCGCTGTACTTGGCGCTGTCGAGTTGCATCGCCACGTAGGTGGAGAACGCACGCCCTCCCTCGATCAGCGCCTTCATGGTCAGCAGCATGCGGCGCACGTCCGGGTGGACGATGATCGGGTCGGCAGCCTTGTCCTTGGCCTGCGGGCCGGTCGGGGCACGGCTCTGCAGGCGGTCGCGGGCGTACTCCACAGCGTTCTGGTAGGAGCGCTCGGCCGAGGCCAGGCCCTGGATGCCGACCCCCAGGCGTTCGTAGTTCATCATGGTGAACATCGCTGCCAGGCCTTTGTTCGGCTCGCCGACGATGTAGCCGACCGCTTCGTCGAAATTCATCACGCAGGTGGCCGAGGCCTGGATGCCCATCTTGTGCTCGATCGAGCCGCAGGTGGCCGGGTTGCGTGGGCCAAGGCTGCCGTCGGCGTTGACCAGGAACTTCGGCACCAGGAACAGCGAGATGCCCTTGGGCCCCGCCGGGGCATCCGGCAGCTTGGCCAGCACCAGGTGGATGATGTTCTCGGTCAGGTCGTGCTCGCCACCGGTGATGAAGATCTTGGTGCCGCTGACCTTGTAGCTGCCGTCGGCCTGGGGTTCGGCCTTGGTGCGGATGATGCCCAGGTCGGTACCGGCGTGGGGCTCGGTCAGGCACATGGAGCCGGCCCAGACGCCGGCGTACATGTTCGGCAGGTACTGCTGCTTCAGCGCTTCGCTGGCGTGGGCATTGATCGACAGGCAGGCGCCGGCGGTCAGCATCGGGTACAGGCCGAAGGCCAGGCTGGAGGCATTGACCATTTCCTCGACCTGGGCCGAGATCGCCTTGGGCATGCCCATGCCGTCGAACCGAGGGTCGCCGCCCACACCGACCCAGCCGCCTTCGGCGTAGGTGGTGTAGGCCTCGATGAAGCCTGCCGGGGTGCGCACGGCGCCGTTGTCCCAGTGGCAACCTTCTTCGTCGGCGGCACGGCTGAGCGGGGCGATGGTCTTGCTGGTGACCTTGCCGGCCTCTTCCAGCACTGCCATGGCGGTGTCGGCGTCGACCGCCTCGGCCAGCTCGGGCAGTTGCGCCCAGAGCTCGGCCACGTTGAAGACTTCATTCAGAACGAAGCGCATGTCGCGCAGGGGCGCTTTATAGTCAGCCATGACAACCTCTCGCAGGTCGGGGTTGAAACCGGGGTTGAAACCAGTGTAACCGAACAACTTTTGCGAGACATAGGGTCATCACGCGACCATATGGTCAGCCTTGGTCACGCCATCCGCACTGCCCCGCGCCGTGATTGTTGACCATAGACCATGACACAGTTGCGCCCGGCACCCTTGGCGCTGTATAGCGCCTGGTCGGCGGACTTGAGCACTTCCTCGGGGTTGCGGTGGTCGACCAGGCGCTCGGCGACGCCAATGCTGATGGTCACCGAAACCGTGCCCGAGCCGCTGCCGTGGCGCCGCTGGCGCCCGGCGGAATCGTCCTGCGGGCGGCTGTTCTGGTCGCGCAGGTGCATGGTGTAGTTGGCGATCATCTCGCGCACCGCCTCCACGTGCGGCACGCATTCTTCGGCGGTCTTGCCGGCGAACACCAGGGCGAACTCCTCGCCGCCATAGCGGTAGGCGCGGCCACCGCCGGTCACCTTGGACAGGCGGCTGGCGACCAGGCGCAGCACCTGGTCGCCGACATCGTGGCCATGGGTGTCGTTGAATTTCTTGAAGTGGTCGACGTCGGTCATGGCGATCACATAGTTGCGCCCCAGGCGCTGCATGCGCTCGTTCAGCGCACGCCGACCCGGCAGCCCGGTGAGCTCGTCGCGGAAGGCCATCTGGTAGGCCTCGTGGGACACCGCCGCAGCGATCATCAGCATCACCTGGCTGCACATGATGTTCAGGGTGAACGGCAGGATGAAGGTCTTGGGCAGCATCCAGAAGATGCCGATCAGCCCGATCAACTGTGCGGCATGCAGCGGCCGCGGCTCGCGCAGGTACTGCACCACCAGCAGGATCAGCACCAGCAGGAACACCGGGTAGACCATCTGGATCAGGCTCATCCACTGGCCATGCAACGACGGCCAGCGGATCTCCGCCAGCCAGCCCAGCAGGGCCTGGGGAAAGCTCTGCTCGAGCGCCACCGCCACGCTGCCGACGGCGAACAGCACGGCGAAGCGCGCCAGCAGGTCCTGGGCCAGGTGGGTGCGCTCCTGCCAGGCGCCGAACAGGCCATACAGCATGGGCAGCAGCAGGCAGACAAGGTGGAAGATCACCGCGGCGTCCTCACGCACGCGGCCATTGTCGCGGTAGTAATCGGTCTGGGTATCGAGCAGGAAATAGGCGATGTACACCGTGACCATCAGGAACAGCTCGCGCTGGCGGCGGTACACGGCGCAGTAGGCGCCGCCCAGCAGCAGCACCAGGGTGGGCAGGACGTTGAACAGGGACGTGAAGAAGACGCTGAGGTCTCTTACGTAAGCCGCCGCGAGCCCGGCCAGCAACAGAATCAGCGAAGGCAGGAAATGGCTCGCGCGTACAGCGTTTAGACGAAACAAGGGTAATCTCCGACCCGGCAGATCAATAATAGCATTGTGCCTTTACTTAATCGGCAGCACACGTGAATAGATGAGTACACCGGTGGGTTAACGGCAGCGGGGGCGCAGGGCTTGAGCTTTTCTTGTAACCAGACATGGCCCGCAGGAGCGGCCTTGTGTCGCGAAAGGGCTGCGCAGCAGCCCCTGTGGTAGATGCATGATGCTCAGATCGAGGGGCTGCTGCGCAGCCCTTTCGCGACACAAGGCCGCTCCTACAAGGCGCTGCACAGCGCTATTCGGGTCGGCATCACAAGTCGTTGTTGAAGGGTTGCAGCGGACCCTGCTGGGCGCTGCGACCTTCGGCGCCGACGGCGTTGAGCTGGAAGTTGGCGTCCAGCGCTTGCCTGGAGGTACCGCTCGGGCTTTGCGCCACGGCGTTCTCATCCCCCTTCTGCCCCTGTGGCAGTACCAGTGACGGATGATCGAACGGTGCCCGCTCCCAAGCCACGCGCGGATCGGTCAGGCTGACCTCCATGAACTTGACCAGCGCAGTCAGTTCATCGTCGGTCAGGTTCAGTGCGGTCATGTCCGGATCGAGGTTGGAGCCGTTGTGCTGGTTGACCGCCGGGTGATCGAAGCCGCTGGTGTTGCTGGCGTCTTCGCCGCGCCGGTCACCGCCGCGGTTGTAGAACTCCATCACCTGCTGCAAGGTCGACCGGCTGCCATTGTGGAAGTACGGCCCGGTCAGCGCGATGTTGCGCAGGGTCGGGGTCTTGAAGGCGCCATCGACCGAGTCGCGGAAACCGACACTGGGCTTGAGGGTCGGGTCGCAGGGGAGCGCGGCGCTCAGCGGCACCTCGAAGGTGCACACATCGACATCCAGAGGGTCCGGAATGTTCGTGCCTTGCAGCAGGGTGTTGTACTGCCGGGTGAAGGACAGAGGGTTGCCCCAGGCATCCGAACCACCCAGCGCCAGGTCCTCGGAGGTCGGGCGCACGCCGGTGTTGTAGAAGCCGTTGTCGTAAAGCGTGGTCAGGCCATCCGCCATGACCATGCGTTCGATGCGCTCACGCGGCTGGAACAGCAGCCGGCTGCCGGCGTTGGTCAACTCCGCGCCACCATGGCAGGCGATACACTTGCCCTTGCCGAGGAACAGGTCCATGCCCTGCACCTGCTGAGCGTTCATGGCGCTGTGATCGCCCAGCAGATAGGCATCCAGCGGGGCCTGGTCGGAGATCAGGGTCGACTCGTACAGCTGAATCGCCAGGCCGAAGAACAGCGGGAAATTCGCCTCCATCTGGGTGTAGGGCACGCCGCCCAGCGAAACCTGTTGCGTGGCATTCCACAGGCGGGGCTGGAAGGCGTTCCTGATCAGCTCCCGATAGGTTGGCCGACGGGCGCCCGAGACGGACCCGAGCACCGAATCGGTAGGCGAGATCTTCTGCCCCTTGAGCATCATGCTGTCGAGCATGCGCCGGCCTATGTCGGCGAACGTCCGCCCGCCACAGGACATTTCCACCGCGCTGCCGGGAGGCCCGACCGCCTGCGAGGCCGCCGAGGCATCCTTGAGCGCCAGGCGTACCTTGGTCGCCACGCCGCTGCGATCACTGGTGACGAAGATCCCCGCGTCAGGGTCGCGGTTACCGAACGGTGAGAAGCCGTTGAACACGTTGTTGGCCCGCCCATCCCAGAAGTTGCGCACGTTGAAGGCCGCGTTGATCACCGACGGCGCATTACGCCCGGTGGCACGGCGCACGTTGATGCCGCCTACCTGGAAAATGCCGTCCGGTTGCTGGGTGCATTTGTCGAACCGCGATTGGCGGGGTTTGACGAAGTTGGCGTCGAACACACCTTGCGAGCCGATCACGTCATCGCTGGAATAGACGATCGCCGCGTTGCGGTCCAGCGGATTGGCCAGCACATGGGTCGGGAAATCGCCCTTTTTCAAGGTGTAGTTCGGGCCGCCCTTGCCACCGGAACGCATGGCGTAGCTGGGCACATCGCCGGGAATGTCGGCGGCCGTGAAGGGCTTGTTGAAGATCGACGCGACGTTGCCATTGGTGTTGGCCTGGCCCGGGTTGAGCTGGTTGGTGATCCGATGGTCGACACCCGCGTGGTAGTGGCACGAGGCGCAGGCGGTGGCGCCGTCACTGCCGATCGCCATGTCCCAGAACAGCGCCTTGCCCAGCAGCACTGCGGCCACGCGATCGGTGACGTAATCGGACATCAGGTCGACCTTGCGGCCCGCCTCGGTGCCGGAAGGGTCCGGTGGCAGCATGCCACGCAGTGGCTGCAGGCTGGGGACCTCCGGCACGGCCGGGGCAGGCTCGGCCGGGTCGGCGGCGCGAACGCCTGTCAAAGGCAGGCCGGCGGCGAGAGCCATTGCTATCGCACAGGCCAGGCGGGGGATTCGAAGATGACTTGGATACTTGACCATGATGGACTTCCCGACGGCTCAGGTTTATCAGGCTGATCGTTCACGCCACGGGGTGCGCTTAATGCCAACATAGCTGTAACAAAGTATTTCGACAGCGAACATTCAATGTTTTTTTAGATCGGTTTATTTAGGCCGTCATACCGATAAATGCTGAATCACGAACTTCCTCAATTCCGGTGTCAATTCCTCCCCACTAGTGGGTGCCATGCCCCATTCGCGCATCTGCAATTGCCCTGTGTTCGACTGAAAGCCGCTCAGCAAGGCCCTTGTCGCCTAAACACCGGGGCGTGAGAAAACTGGCAATGTAATTGCTACCTCATACTAAAAAGAAAACCACCCGCGCGCGAAAGTTGCGCTGCGCACGCTATTGGTATTTCACTGCTGCGAATAGAAAAGGGGGCAAAAACAGAACAAAAAAACGCCGCTCACTAGGAGCGGCGTTTAACTTCAGCACTTCAGCTGAGCTTAGTAACCCAGCGAGAAGTCTTCTTCTTTCATGTCCATCAAGTTGTTGGCGCCCGACAGCATGGTGGCCACGTGAGTGCGGGTACGCGGCAGGATGCGCTGGAAGTAGAAGCGCGCGGTCTGCAGCTTGGCCTTGTAGAAGGCTTCTTCGCTGGTGCCGGCCGCCAGTTTCTCGGCCGCCAGGCGGGCGATGTCGGCCCAGAAGTAGGCCAGGCAGGCATAACCGGAGTACATCAGGTAATCCACCGAAGCGGCGCCCACTTCCTCGCGGTCCTTCATGGCGGCCATGCCGACTTTCATGGTCAGCTCGCCCCACTCCTTGTTGATCGCGGCCAGCGGCTCGACGAATTCCTTGACCGCCTCGACACCTTCTTGCGCCTGGCAGAACTTGTGCACGATCTTGGTGAAGCCCTTGAGCGCCTCGCCCTGGGTCATCAGCACCTTGCGGCCCAGCAGGTCGAGGGCCTGGATGCCGGTGGTGCCTTCGTACAGCATGGAAATGCGGCTGTCGCGCACGTTCTGCTCCATGCCCCACTCGGCGATGAAGCCATGGCCACCGTAGATCTGCACGCCGTGGTTGGCAGCCTCGAAGCCGACTTCGGTCATGAACGCCTTGGCGATCGGGGTCAGGAAGGCCAGCAGGGCATCGGCCTTCTTGCGCTCTTCTTCGTCCTGGCTGTACTTGACGATGTCCACCTGCTTGGCGGTGAAGTACACCATCGCACGGTTGCCCTCGGCGAAGGCTTTCATGGTCAGCAGCATGCGGCGCACGTCCGGGTGGACGATGATCGGGTCGGCGGCCTTGTCCGGGGCTTTCGGGCCGGTCAGGGAGCGCATCTGCAGGCGGTCACGGGCGTACTTCAGGCCGCCCTGGAACGCTACTTCGGCGTGGGCCAGGCCTTGCAGCGCGGTACCCAGGCGCGCGGTGTTCATGAAGGTGAACATGCAGTTCAGGCCTTTGTTGGCCGGGCCGATCAGGTAGCCGGTGGCGCCGTCGAAGTTCATCACGCAGGTGGCGTTGCCGTGGATGCCCATCTTGTGCTCGAGGGAGCCGCAGCTCACGCCGTTGCGCTGGCCCACGCCGCCTTCGGCGTCGGGCAGGAACTTGGGCACGATGAACAGCGAAATGCCTTTGGTGCCGGCCGGTGCATCCGGCAGGCGGGCCAGGACGATATGGACGATGTTGTCGGCCATGTCGTGCTCACCGGCCGAGATGAAGATCTTGGTGCCGCTGACCTTGTAGCTGCCGTCGGCCTGTGGCTCGGCCTTGGTGCGCAGCATGCCCAGGTCGGTGCCGCAGTGCGGCTCGGTCAGGCACATGGTGCCGGTCCATTCGCCGGACACCAGCTTGGTCAGGTAGGTGTGCTGCTGTTCGGCGGTGCCGTGGGCGGAGATGGTGTTCATCGCGCCGTGGGACAGGCCCGGGTACATGCCCCACGACCAGTTCGAGCCGCCGACCATTTCGCTCAGGGCCAGGCCCAGGGACTCTGGCAGGCCCTGGCCGCCGTGCTCGACGTCATGGGCCAGGCTCGGCCAGCCGCCTTCGACGAACTGCTGGTAGGCCTCCTTGAACCCGGTCGGCGTCTTCACGCCCGACTCGCTCCAGGTGCAGCCTTCCAGGTCACCGACGCGGTTCAGCGGAGACAACACCTGCTCACAGAATTTCGCGCCTTCTTCGAGGATTGCATCGACCATGTCGGGCGTTGCGTCCTGGCAACCCGGCAGGCTCTGATAGTGCGCCTCGTAGCCGAGCAGCTCGTCGCGGACGAAACGAATATCACGCAAGGGGGCTTTGTAATCAGGCATTGCGATGAACCTCTGTGATGAGTTCGGTGGGGAGACCGCTGATACCGACCAGCTCTTGGCGGCTTTCGATCAAACAGTTGTTTGAAACTTACGTTTAGGACCGCCCGATGTCAAGAAGGGACTATGGTGCCATTTACGCCACGAAACATGGCGTTTATGCCATCGCCTCAAATCCCGGGCATAAACGACTGTGGGAGCGGGTTTACCCGCGAAAGGGCCAGGCCAGACAGTAGAGATGTCTGGGCGGACGCATTCGCGGGTAAACCCGCTCCCACAGGGTTGGCCGGGGGGCTGTGATCAAGAATCAGGCGTAGGTGTCGATGAACCGACCGAGCATTTCGTCGGAAGCCTTGGCGACCTTTGCGCCCGCTTCGACTTCGGTCTTGCCCAGCGCCAATTGCACGGTGCTGGTGGCCATGTCCATCTGCTGGCTACGGTCGACCGAACGCAGCCGCTCGGCCTGAAAATCGCTGGACTGGCTGGTGGACGAACGCTCGACCGAGGCGTTGGCGATCTGGCCGGCGGCCTGATCGACACGGTTCTGGCCGTTGTAGATGGCGTTGAGGCCCGCGTAGTACGCGGTGCTGCCGCTGATTTCCATGTCAGGACTCCGATGACGCTGGATTTGCAATGGCCTAATTAAAGCAGGCCGAGTGGCAAAAGGCCCGTTTAAATCCCTAATGGCTCAGTGCTAGCTGATAGGCCATGGGTATATCTCTGCCGGCCCTTTCGCGGGTGAACCCGCTGCCACAGAGGCTCGCGTGGCCTGAAAGCTGCTCTATCCCTGCGGGAGCGGGTTTACCCGCGAAAGGGCCGGACCTGCCAGCACTCAATCCAGCAGGTCGAGCTGCAGGTGCTCGGCCACCGCGTCGGCAGTCGCCAGCTTGAGCTTGGGCACCCGCCCCAGGCACGGCGCCGGCAAGCGCTCCGCCAGGCTGGCCAGGTTCTCCTCCAGCCGCGAGGTCCTCGGTTCGATGATGTTCGCCACCCAGCCCGCCAACTGCAGCCCGTCACGGGCTATCGCCTCGGCACTGAGCAGCGCGTGGCTGATACACCCCAGGCGCACGCCCACCACCAGGATCACCGGCAGCCTCAAGGCAATCGCCAGGTCCGACAGGTTGGCCAGGCCCGACAACGGCACCCGCCAGCCGCCCGCGCCTTCCACCAGGGTGAAGTCCGCCTCCTGGGCCAGCACGTGACGCATGGCCTTGAGCAACACCGGCACTTCCAGCGCAACCCCCGCCTCGCGGGCAGCCACGTGCGGCGCGATGGCCGGTTCGAAGGCAAACGGGTTGACCTCCTCATAGGGCAACTTGATCGAGCTCTCGTCGATCAGCGCCTGCGCATCGCTGTTGCGCAGGCCTTTCGGGGTCATCGTGCAGCCCGACGCCACCGGCTTGGCCCCCAGCGTGCTCAGCCCCTGCAGGCGTGCCGCATGCAGCAACCCGGCGGCAATGGTGGTCTTGCCGACGTCGGTGTCGGTCCCGGCGATGAAATAGGCCTGGCTCATCTCGCTCCTCTCATGCCTGTGGCTTGCGCAACACACCATAGACCACCTGGTAGGTGGCGGGCAGCCCCTGGGGCTGGCGGAACCCTTCGTAGGCCTGCAACAGGCCCTGCAGGCGCGCCCGCCCGGTCAGGCCGGCAGGCCGTCCAGGGTTGAGATTGTGCGCACCGAGGGCCTTGAGCTCGTGGGTCAGGCTACGCACGTCAGGGTAGTGCAGCACATGGGGCTGGCGCTGCAAGCCAAGCAGTTCGAAGCCACTGGCCGCACACAGCCGCTGATAGTCCTCGAAACGGCGGAAGCGGTTGACGTGGACACTCCCGTCCACTGCCTGCCAGCTGGCACGCAGCTCCTCGAGGGTACCGACGCACAGGCTGCTGAAGGCCAGCACGCCACCTGGACGCAGGACCCGCAGCGCTTCGCCCAGCACGCTGGCGAACTGGCCGCACCATTGCACCGCCAGGCTGGTGAATACCAGGTCGACGCTGGCATCGCACAGCGGCAGGCGCTCGGCGTCGCCGGCCACATGGTAGAGCGCCCCGCCCTGCTCACCGCGGGCATGGCGCAGCATGCCTTCGGCGATGTCCACCGCCACACCGCTGGCTGCCGCGAAGCGCTCGGCCAGCACCCGGCTGAAATGCCCCGTGCCGCTGCCCAGGTCGAGCCAGCGCGATGGCGCCAGGTCGCCCGGCAACTGCTCCAGCAGGCGCATGCCGACCGCCCGTTGCAGGGCCGCCACGCTGTCGTAGCTGGCTGCCGCACGGGAGAACGAGGCGGCGACCTGGCGTTTGTCCGGCAAGTCGCCGGGCAGGGTTGGACGGGATAGGTCAGTCATCGCCACTCTCATGCAGGAAACTCTTGATACCCGCCGCCAGCTCCTGTGGGTATTCCAGCAGGAAGGCGTGGGAACTGTCTTCGACCAGGCCGACTTCGACATCGGGCAGCAGCTCGCTCAACGCCTTTGCCGCCTCCGCCGGGACCAGTGCATCGCTGCCGGCGAACAGGTGCAACTGCGGGCCGCCGTAGGCCTGCAAGGCGTCCCGGGTATCGAGCCTGGCCAGTACTTCCAGGCCGGTGGCCAGGTACAGCGGATCGGTGTCCGGCACGCCGACACCCAGCTGGCGCAGCAAGGTGCGCGGCTGCAGGGCGCCGTCGCTGCACAGGGTGCGAAAGCGCTTCAAGGTGACCGAGGTGTGGCTGCGGCAGCCATCGAGGAAGGTGCCGAAGGTGTCGTCGGCCATGCCGTGGGGCCAATCGGCGCGGGCCACGAAGCTGGGGTTACTGCCCAGGGTCAGCAGCCCGCAGCAGTGATCGCCGCGCTTGCGCGCCAGCTCGCTGGCGAGCATGCCGCCGAGCGACCAGCCACCCAGCCAGGTGTCGGTGGGCAACTTGCGATCGAGGTAGTCGACCCATGCCTGCACATCGGCGTCGGGCAGTTCCGGCAGGGGCATCAGCTCGACCTGCAGGCGCGCGTCCTGGGCGCGCAGGCTGGCGGCCAGCGGCTCCAGTGCGGCGGTGCCCAGGCCCCAGCCGGGCAGAAGGATCATTCGGTTACGCATCGGCGGCCTCCAGCTGTGGATAACACTCGGCCAATGCATTCAACAATAGCTGCACCTGCGCCTGGCTGTGGGCGGCGCTCAGGGTCACCCGCAGGCGAGCGCTGCCGGCCGGCACGGTCGGCGGGCGAATGGCGGTCACCAACAGGCCGCGTTCGCGCAACCTGCGTGACAGCTCCAGCGCCTTGGCGCTGTCGCCGATCAGGATTGGCTGGATCGGCGTCGGGCTGTCCACCAGTTGCAGGCCGATTTGCTCGGCACCCTCGCGGAACTGGCGAATCAGCGCGGCCAGGTGCTCGCGGCGCCAGCTTTCGCGGCGCAGCAGCTCGAGGCTCTTGAGCGTGGCACAGGCCAGCGCCGGTGGCTGGCTGGTGGTGTAGATGTAGGGCCGGGCGAACTGCACCAGCGCTTCGATCAACGCCTCGCTGCCAGCGACGAAGGCGCCGGCCGTGCCGCAGGCCTTGCCCAGGGTGCCGATCAGCACCGGCACATCATCGATGCCCAGGCCGAAATGCTCGACGATACCGCCGCCCTGTTCACCCAGGGTGCCCAGGCCGTGAGCGTCGTCGACCATCAGCCAGGCACCGCGCGCACGGGCGGCCGCAGCCAGGGCCGGCAGGTCGGCGAGGTCGCCGTCCATGCTGAACACGCCATCGGTGACCACCAGGGTATTCCCACTGGCCTTCTCCAGGCGGCTGGCCAGGCTGGCCGGGTCGTTGTGCAGGTAACGGCTGAAGCGGGCACCGCTGAGCAGCCCGCCATCGAGCAGCGAGGCATGGTTGAGGCGGTCCTGCAGCACCGTGTCGCCCTGCCCCACCAGCGCGGTGATGGCGCCGAGGTTGGCCATGTAGCCGGTGGAAAACAGCAGCGCGCGCGGGCGCCCGGTCAGCTCGGCCAGCGCCTCTTCGACCTGATGGTGCGGGGTACTGTGGCCAATCACCAGGTGCGAAGCGCCACCGCCGACGCCCCAGCGCTCGGCGCCGGCCTGCCAGGCGGCAATTACCTCGGGGTGATTGGCCAGGCCCAGGTAGTCATTGCTGCAGAAGGCCAGCAGCCGCTGGCCGTCGACCACCACTTCCGGCCCCTGCGGGCTTTCCAGCAGCGGCCGCTGCCGATAAAGGTCTGCGGCGCGCCGTTCGGCCAGGCGCGCCGCCAGGTCGAAGGCCATCAGGCCGTCGCGGCGTCGTAGAACAGCTCGCTGCTGCGTTGTTCGACCAAGGCCTGCTCGATGGCCGCCTGGTGTACTTCGTCGGCGTGCTCTTCGCGCGCTTCGGGCTGGATGCCGAGGCGGGCGAACAGCTGCATGTCCTTGTCGGCCTGCGGGTTGGCGGTGGTCAGCAGTTTTTCGCCGTAGAAGATCGAGTTGGCGCCGGCCATGAAGGCCAGGGCCTGCATCTGCTCGTTCATCTGCTCACGGCCGGCGGACAGGCGCACGTGCGACTTGGGCATGAGGATACGGGCCACCGCCAGCATGCGGATGAAGTCGAACGGGTCGACGTCCTCTTCCTCGGCCAGCGGCGTGCCGGCGACCTTGACCAGCATGTTGATCGGCACCGATTCCGGGTGCTCGGGCAGGTTGGCCAGCTGGATCAACAGGCCTGCGCGGTCGTCCAGCGACTCGCCCATGCCGAGGATGCCACCGGAGCAGATCTTCATCCCGGCGTCACGCACGTAGGCCAAGGTCTGCAGGCGCTCGCTGTAGGTGCGGGTGGTGATGATGCTGCCGTAGAACTCCGGCGAGGTGTCGAGGTTGTGGTTGTAGTAGTCAAGGCCGGCCTGGGCCAGGGCCGCGGTCTGCTCCTGGTCGAGCTTGCCGAGGGTCATGCAGGTTTCCAGGCCCATGGCCTTGACCCCTTTGACCATCTCCAGCACGTAGGGCATGTCCTTGGCCGACGGGTGCTTCCAGGCTGCGCCCATGCAGAAGCGCGTGGAGCCGATGGCCTTGGCCCGCGCGGCTTCCTCGAGCACCTTCTGCACTTCCATCAGCTTCTGTTTTTCCAGGCCGGTGTTGTAGTGGCCGGACTGCGGACAATATTTGCAATCTTCCGGGCAGGCGCCGGTCTTGATCGACAGCAGCGTCGAGACCTGAACGCGGTTCGGGTCGAAGTGCGCGCGGTGCACGGTCTGCGCCTGGAACAACAGGTCGTTGAACGGTTGCTGGAACAGTGCCTTGACCTCTGGCAGGGACCAGTCGTGACGTGTTGTTGCAGTTGTGCTGGCGCTCATCGGCGTTTCCTTGTTTAGGCTGTAGCTGGCGCCGAGGCACAAGTGCCCGCCAGCGCATCACGGATAGCTCGCATAGTCATGGAAGGCCTATGAACTGTCAACCTTGGTTGAAAGCACTGGTTTACAAGTGTACGAATATTAATCAAACGTGCTTGCTTTGCGACGAAGCCGCCGGGCAGCCCCGGCCGATCTGCTCCGCCTGCGAACTGACGCTGCCCTGGCTGCACCAGCATTGCCTGCGCTGCGCCCTGCCCCTGGCCATGGCCGGCCTGGTCTGCGGCCAGTGCAGCCGCCGCCCGCCCGCCTTCGAGCAGGTGATCGCGCCCTGGCACTATGGCTTCCCCCTGGACACGCTGATCAGCCGCTTCAAGCACAACAGCCAATGGCCGCTGGGGCGCCTGCTGGCCGAGATGCTCAGCCTCGACCTGGGCCATCGCTTCGCCGAAGGCCTGCCCAGGCCGGCACTGCTGTTGCCCGTGCCGCTGGCCAGGCGACGGCTGCGGGAACGCGGCTTCAACCAGGCCGGCATGCTGGCGCGCTGGCTGGCCAAGGGGCTGGGCATTGCCTGCCATGAGGGTTTGCTGCTGCGCACCCGTGAAACGCCGGCACAGCAGACCCTCGATGCCAGGGCTCGACGGCGCAATCTGCGCCAGGCGTTCAGGGTGCTCGACAACGACGCCTTGCAGGGCCGGCATGTGGCCCTGGT
The DNA here is from genome assembly GCF_044749485.1 of Pseudomonas sp. NPDC089401. Classification (NCBI taxonomy): domain Bacteria; kingdom Pseudomonadati; phylum Pseudomonadota; class Gammaproteobacteria; order Pseudomonadales; family Pseudomonadaceae; genus Pseudomonas; species Pseudomonas sp. NPDC089401. The sequence goes on from NZ_JBIVIA010000002.1 coordinate 87,481, forward strand.
CGATGACGTGGTGACCACCGGCGCCACCGCCCAGGCCATCGCCAAGGTGCTGCGCCAGGCCGGCGCAAGCCGGGTCGACGTGTATTGCCTGGCACGCACGGCAAAACCGGGGCAAGCTTGACGGGTCCGTTACCGATAGGCGCCAACATGTCCCTGCCCACTGTCCTCACCCAGCACATTGCCCGTCGCCCGCAGCGCATTGCCTTGCTGCAGCACATCGCCGAGCAAGGCTCGATCACCCGCGCGGCCAAGGCTGCCGGCATCAGCTACAAGGCCGCCTGGGATGCCATCGACGAACTCAACAACCTGGCCAGCCAGCCGCTGGTCGAGCGCAGCACCGGCGGGCGTGGCGGTGGCGGTGCGCGGCTGTCGGTCGAAGGCCAGCGGGTGTTGCGCCTGTACCAGAAGGTGCAAGCGTTGCAGGCACAGATTCTCGAGGCCGCGGAAGAGTCCAGCGACCTCGACCTGCTCGGCCGGCTGATGCTGCGCACCAGTGCGCGAAATCAGTTGCAGGGGCAGGTCAGCGGGCTGCGCCGCGAAGGGCGGCATGACCGGGTCAGCCTGGCCTTGGGCGGCGGGCTGGAGATCGAGGCGCTGATTACCCACGACAGCACGGCGCGGCTGGAGCTGACCCTGGGGACCACGGTGATGGCGCTGCTCAAGGCGGGGTGGGTGCAGTTGCTCGGGGCAAGCGAAGAAGCCGAGGCTGGCAGCAATGTGTTGAAGGCCACGGTCGAGGAAGTGCTGGCGGATGCGCAGGGGGACAGTGAAGTGCGGTTGGCGCTGGGTAATGGGCAGACGTTGTGCGCGTTTGCCGAGGCGGGATGGTTGGCTGGGCAATCAGTCGTTGAAGGGAGCAAGGTGCGGGTGCAGTTTCATCCGTCCTATGTGTTGCTGGGAGTGCCGGTTTAGCCTGTTCCGGCCTCTTCGCGGGCAAGCCCGCTCCCACAGGTATTGCGCCACATTCAAGTGTTGTACAAATCCTGTGGGAGCGGGTTTGCCCGCGAAGAGGCCGGAACAGGCGACATCAGAATGGACTCCGGAATGCGGTACCATGCCCACACGCCGCCCACCCCCGGAGTCTCCATGTCCCACCCCTTCGACACCCTCACCCCCGACCTGGTCCTGGACGCCGTGGAAAGCCTCGGTTTCCTCAGCGACGCCCGGGTCCTGGCGCTGAACAGCTACGAAAACCGCGTGTACCAGGTGGGCATCGAAGACGCGCAGCCGCTGATCGCCAAGTTCTACCGCCCAGGCCGCTGGAGCAACGCAGCGATCCTCGAGGAGCACCAGTTCACCGCCGAGCTCGCCGATTGCGAAGTCCCGGTGGTGGCCCCGCTGCAGCACGGCGGCCAGACCCTGTTCGAACACCAGGGCTTCCGCTTTGCCCTGTTCCCGCGCCGCGGCGGCCATGCCCCGGAACCCGGCAACCTCGACCAGCTCTACCGCCTCGGCCAATTGCTCGGCCGCCTGCACGCCGTCGGCGCGGCGCGCCCGTTCGAGCATCGCGAAGCCTTGGCTGTGGACAACTTCGGCCATGCCTCGCTGAACACCCTGCTCGAAGGCGGCTTCGTACCCCGCGAGCTGCTACCGGCCTTCGAGTCCGTGGCCCGCGATCTGCTCAAACGGGTCGAGGACATCTACGCCCGTACCCCGCACCAGCTCATCCGCCTGCACGGCGACCTGCACCCCGGCAACCTGATGCACCGCGACGAGATCTACCACGTGGTCGACCTCGACGACTGCCGCATGGGCCCGGCCGTGCAGGACTTGTGGATGATGCTGGCCGGCAACCGCGAGGAACGCCTGGGCCAGTTGGCCGAACTGGTCGACGGCTACAACGAGTTCCACGACTTCGACCCGCGCGAACTGGCCCTGATCGAACCCCTGCGCGCCCTGCGCCAGTTGCACTACAGCGCCTGGCTGGCGCGGCGCTGGGACGACCCGGCGTTCCCGCCGAGCTTCCCGTGGTTCGGCCAGCCACGCTACTGGGGCGATCAGATCCTCGCCCTGCGCGAGCAAATGGCCGCGCTGGATGAAGCACCGCTGAAATTGTTCTAGGTGCAGGCGCGCCTCTGTCTACAATAGGCGTCGCTTTGTTCAGCAAGGATTCTTCATGCATGCTGCAAACCCGCGCCGCGGGTATCTCCTGGGCCTTGGCGCCTACATCATCTGGGGCTTGTTCCCGCTTTACTTCAAGGCCATTCAGAGCGTCCCGGCGGTAGAGATCATCGTCCACCGGGTGCTCTGGTCGGCGCTGTTCGGTTCACTGTTGCTGCTGGTGTGGAAGCACCCGGGCTGGTGGCGTGAGCTGCGCGAAAACCCCAAGCGGCTGGCCATCCTGGCCCTGAGCGGGACGCTGATCGCCGGCAACTGGCTGACCTACGTGTGGGCGGTGAACAACGGCCGCATGCTCGAAGCCAGCCTGGGCTACTACATCAACCCCTTGATCAACGTGCTGCTGGGCATGCTGTTGCTGGGCGAGCGCCTGCGTCGCCTGCAATGGCTGGCGGTGAGCATGGCCGCCGTCGGCGTGGCGCAGCAAGTGTGGCAGGTCGGCAGCCTGCCCTGGGTGTCGCTGGTACTGGCGCTGACCTTCGGCTTCTACGGCTTGATCCGCAAGCAGGCACCGGTGGCGGCACTACCCGGGCTGGTGGTGGAAACCTGGATGCTGGTACCGCTGGCGGCGGGGTGGTTGCTGCTGCACCCAGCGGCGACGAGCGCCCAGGGCGACTTCTATGCCAGCAGCGAAGCGCTGTGGCTGATGGCGGCAGGGCCGGTGACGCTGGTGCCGCTGGTGTGCTTCAACGCCGCTGCGCGCCACCTGCCCTACACCACCCTGGGCTTTCTGCAATACCTGGCGCCGACGCTGGTGCTGCTGCAGGCGGTGCTGTTGTTCGACGAGCAGATGTCGTCGAGCAGCCTGCTGGCCTTCGTCTTCATCTGGGCGGGCCTGGCGGTCTACAGCGTCGATGCCTGGCTCAACCTGCGCAAACGTGCCTGATCAATAAATAATCAAGTTGATGCAGGCCACGTATTTCGTGGCCTGCATCAATGTCTCCAAAGGTTATCCACACCCTCGTCCCCGTGCTTTGTGCACAAACGTCTGATTTCTGTACGTTTTTTGCTCAAACCTCGGGAGAGCTTGCCTTGCCTGGGCTGGCGAGGTGCGCCCCCAGGTTATCCACAGGGCCTTCCCCGTTAAATCGGGATAACCCGGGGGCCGCTGCGCAGCCCTTTCGCGACACAAGGCCGCTCCTACAGGCATCGCGTTTCCTGTAGGAGCGGCCATGTGTCGCGAAAGGGTCGCGAAGCGGCCCCAGCATTCTCGACTCAGTCCTCCGGCCTCAACCTCAACTCCACCATCAAGTCATCCGCCAGGCTCTCCAGCTTCTGCTGCAAATCATCCAGCGACAACGTCAAAGGCAGCGCCAGCAGCGCATCGGCATGAAACAACGGCTCGCTGCTCATCGGCGCCGGGCGCACCTCGGTGGTGAAGCGCTCCAGGTTGACCCCCAGGTCGGCCAGCAAACGGGTGATATCGCGCACGATCCCTGGCCGATCATTACCCACCAGCTCCATCGCGATCGGTTTCCAGGTGCATGACGGCTCGATGCCGCTCTCGGCAATCAGCACGCGAATGTCGTACTGCCCCAAGGCTTCCAGCGCATTCACCAGCTCATCGTAGTTCTCCGCCGGCACCGCCACCCGCAGAATCCCGGCGAATTGCCCGGCCATCCGCGACATGCGACTCTCCAGCCAGTTGCCGTTGTGGTCGGCAATGCACTGGGCAATGCGCTCCACCTGGCCGGCCTTGTCCGGGGCGATCACGGTCAATACAAGATGATCCACAGGCCCTTTCCTCTGTGTCGGGCCGCCCGAGGCGGCGGAAATACGGGGGATCGACTCAGTATAGGCAAGGCGCGGCAACCTGCCGCAGGGCAATCCGCTTGACCAATCGTGTACTGTTTCAAGATTTATCTGGAACAATCCATCTGTTTTTTGCGAACATACAACCTCCCAGCGTGACCCTACGCGACCAACCGGTCGTATAACGGCGCTTTTAGTCTGATTTTGCCCCGCCTACTGCTTCATGTAGTATCCCGTGGCGCGGACTACAAAACGTCGTTTGGATGTCTGCCAAGGCGCCTGTGAAAATACGCACATCGTCAGCCAGCCTGCCTGGCCGACGGCACCCAGCCGCCCTCGGGTCTAGTCCGATGGCAAGCACTGGTACGTGTTTAGAGAAGCGCTACAGGCTTAATACAGAAGAGCGAAATAGCTGAGCAGAGGTGAGGCAAGCAATGACTGGATACGTTCAAGTCGGTGGCCTTCAGGTCGCCAAGGCCCTGTACGACTTCGTCAACAACGAAGCGATTCCTGGGACCGGCATCGAAGCCGAGAAGTTCTGGGCCGGGGCGGCAGAGATCATTAAAGACCTCGCTCCAAAGAACAAAGCCCTGCTCGCCAAGCGCGACGAGCTGCAAGCCAAGATCGACGCCTGGCACCAGGCACGTCAAGGCCAGGCGCACGACGCGGTGGCCTACAAGGCATTCCTCCAGGAAATCGGCTACCTGCTGCCACAAGCCGACGATTTCCAGGCCACCACCCAGAACGTCGACGAAGAAATCGCCCACATGGCCGGCCCGCAGCTGGTCGTCCCGGTGATGAACGCCCGTTTCGCCCTGAACGCCGCCAATGCCCGCTGGGGTTCGCTGTATGATGCCCTGTACGGCACCGACGCCATCAGCGATGAAGGCGGCGCCGAGAAAGGCCAGGGTTACAACAAAGTGCGTGGCGACAAGGTCATCGCCTTTGCCCGCGCCTTCCTCGACGAAGCCGCGCCACTGGCTGCCGGCTCCCACGTCGACTCCACCGGCTACCGCATCGATGCCGGCAAGCTGGTGGTCGCCCTCAAGGGCGGCAGCAACAGCGGCCTGCGTGACGACGCCCAGCTGATCGGCTTCCATGGCGACGCCAAGGCGCCGACCGCAGTACTGCTCAAGCACAACGGCCTGCACTTCGAGATCCAGGTCGACGCCAGCACCCCGGTCGGCAGCACCGACGCCGCCGGCGTCAAAGACATCCTGATGGAATCGGCACTGACCACCATCATGGACTGCGAAGACTCGGTCGCCGCCGTCGACGCCGACGACAAGGTCATCGTCTACCGCAACTGGCTGGGCCTGATGAAAGGCGACCTGGCCGAGAGCGTGAGCAAGGGTGGCAAGACCTTCACCCGCACCATGAACCCGGATCGCGAGTACGCCGCGCCCAACGGCGGCAGCGTGACCCTGCACGGTCGCTCGCTGCTGTTCGTGCGCAACGTCGGCCACCTGATGACCAACCCGGCGATCCTCGACGGCCAGGGCAACGAAATCCCTGAAGGTATCCAGGACGGCCTGTTCACCAACCTGATCGCCCTGCACAACCTCAACGGCAACACCAGCCGCAAGAACACCCGCAGCGGCAGCGTGTACATCGTCAAGCCGAAGATGCACGGCCCGGAAGAAGTCGCCTTCGCCGGCGAGATCTTCAGCCGCGTCGAAGACTTGCTGGGCATGCCGCGCAACACCGTCAAGGTCGGCATCATGGACGAGGAGCGCCGGACCACGGTCAACCTCAAGTCCTGCATCAAGGCCGCCGCCGAGCGCGTGGCGTTCATCAACACCGGCTTCCTCGACCGCACCGGTGACGAAATCCACACCTCGATGGAAGCCGGCGCCGTGGTGCGCAAGGGCGCCATGAAGAACGAGAAGTGGATCGGCGCCTACGAGAACAACAACGTCGACGTCGGCCTGGCCACCGGCCTGCAAGGCCGCGCGCAGATCGGCAAGGGCATGTGGGCGATGCCCGACCTGATGGCCGCCATGCTCGAGCAGAAGATCGCCCACCCACTGGCCGGTGCCAACACCGCCTGGGTGCCGTCGCCGACCGCCGCCACCCTGCACGCCCTGCACTACCACAAGGTCGACGTGCAGGCCCGTCAGCGCGAGCTGGCCTCGCGCACGCCGGCTTCGGTCGACGACATCCTGGCCATCCCGCTGGCCGCCGACACCAACTGGTCGGCCGAAGAAATCCGCAACGAGCTGGACAACAACGCCCAGGGCATCCTCGGCTATGTGGTGCGCTGGATCGACCAGGGCGTGGGTTGCTCGAAGGTGCCGGACATCAACGATGTCGGCCTGATGGAAGACCGCGCCACCCTGCGCATCTCGGCCCAGCTGCTGGCCAACTGGCTGCGCCACGGCGTGGTCAGCCAGGAGCAGGTGCTGGAAAGCCTCAAGCGCATGGCTGCGGTGGTGGACAAGCAGAACGCCGGTGACGCCCTGTACCGCCCGATGGCGCCGAACTTCGATGACAACATCGCGTTCCAGGCGGCCATCGAACTGGTGATCGAAGGTGCCAAGCAGCCAAATGGCTACACCGAGCCGGTGCTGCACCGCCGCCGTCGCGAGTTCAAGGCGCGTAACGGGTTGTAAGGCCCATTCGCGGGCTAGCCCGCTCCCACAGTTCACCGCTGCCTTCACGGGCAATGGGCTCTTGTGGAAGCGGGCTTGCCCGCGAATGCTCTCACGCCATTATTCGATCCGTAACTCTCTCTTCACCAACCCCAGCAGTTTCCCCAGGTCCACCGGTTTCAGCAGAAAATCCACCACCCCCAGGTGCATCACGTCCACCGCCTCCTTCACATCGGTGTCGCCCGACACCACGATGATCGACAACGCCGCCCGCTCCGACTCGCGAATCCGCCGGATCAGCTCCAGGCCATCGTTGGGCTGCATGCGCAGGTCGGTGATCATCAAGGCGATGCGCGGCTCGTAATGCAGCTTGAGCATCGCTTCCTGGGCTCCATCGGCGGTCATGCTCTCGATGCCCCTGCTCTTGAGGTACAGCTTCAGTGCCTCGCTGTTCACCGGATTGTCGTCTACAACCAGCACGACAGGGCTCGGCGCCAAAGGCGCACTCAACACGGCCAAGGCTTCACGCTCGTCGTCACTCAGAATCTCGTCATGCTCAGCCATGGTCATCTCGTCAAAAAAATCCCGCTCAACGGTTAGGACCGCAAAACCCGCGCAACCCGGTTCGCCTTTCGTCGGGGCTTTGACAACGTCGCCCATAGACTTACGTCCAATGGGCACCATGCCGCCGCCAGTCGACCATGGGGACCGAGAACAACAAGGCCGCTCCTATATATAGATATATATAGTTCGGCGTAGCGATACGGTCAGTGTCATGAGCAAAAAGGACGCCTACAGCCAGGCGGGCAGGACGGCAGTGCTGCAGAACATCCAGGGCACCTTGCAGTTCCTGCAGCGCTTCCCGCCGTTCAACCAGATGGAACACAGCCACCTGGCCTTCCTGGTGGAACAGTGCCAGCTGCGCTTTTATGCCAGCGGCGAGAGCATCATCAAGCCCACGGACGGGCCGGTGGAGCACTTCTACATCGTCAAGCAGGGCCGTGTGGTCGGCGAGCGCCAGCACCTGGTCAAGCCCGGCGTGGAAACCACTTTCGAGATCACCAGCGGCGAATGCTTCCCGCTGGCGGCATTGCTGGGCGAGCGTGCCACGCGCACCGAGCACCTGGCCGGCGAGGACACCTTCTGCCTGCAACTGAACAAGGCCGCCTTCATCCGCCTGTTCTCCCTCTCGGAAGTGTTCCGCGACTTTGCCCTGCGCGGCGTCAGCAGCCTGCTCGACCAGGTCAACCAGCAGGTGCGCCAGCGCGCCGTGGAAACCCTCGGCACCCAGTACTCGCTGAACACCCCGCTGGGCGAACTGGCCATGCGTCACCCGGTGGTCTGCGCGCCAGGCACGCCGCTGCGCGAGGCCGTGCGGCTGATGCACGAGCAGCAGGTCGGCAGCATCGTGGTGGTCGATCCGCAGCGCTACCCGGTCGGCATCTTCACCCTGCGCGACCTGCGCCAGGTGGTGGCGGCGATCGACGCCGACCTCGGCGCACCGATCGAACGGCACATGACCGCCCGGCCTTTCTACCTCGCGCCCCAGGCCAGCGCCTTCGACGCGGCCATGGCCATGACCGAGCGGCACATCGCCCACGTCTGCCTGGTGGAGAGCGGGCGCCTGTGCGGCGTGGTCTCCGAGCGTGACCTGTTCTCCCTGCAACGGGTCGACCTGGTGCACCTGGCACGGACCATCCGCCACGCACCGCGCCTCGATTCACTGGTGCAACTGCGCGGCGAAATCGGCCAGCTGGTCGAGCGCATGCTCGCCCACGGCGCGTCCTCGACGCAGATCACCCAGATCATCACCCTGCTCAACGACCACACCGTGTGCCGGGTGATCGAGCTGGCCATCGCCGAACGCGGCGACCCCGGCGTAGCGTTCAGCTGGTTGTGCTTCGGCAGCGAAGGGCGCCGCGAGCAGACCCTGCACACCGACCAGGACAACGGCATCCTCTTCGAAGCAGCCGACGCCAGCGCAGCGGATGCCATCCGTGCGCGCCTGCTGCCGTTGGCGCAGTACGTCAATCAGGGCCTGGCCCAGTGCGGCTTCACCCTGTGCAAAGGCAATGTCATGGCCGGCAACCCCGAGCTGTGCCTGTCACGCACCGAATGGGCGCGGCGCTTTGCCGGCTTCGTGCGCGAAGCCAGCCCGGAAAACCTGCTGGGGTCGAGCATCTATTTCGACCTGCGTGTGGTCTGGGGCGATGAAAGCGGTTGTGAACAGCTGCGCCGGCAACTGCTGGAGCAGGTGGCGGACAACCGCATCTTCCAGCGCATGCTCGCCGACAACGCCTTGCGGCAGAAGCCACCGGTAGGCCGCCTGCGCGAATTCGTGCTGACCCGCCAGGGCAACGACAAGGCCGCCACCCTCGACCTCAAGGTGCAGGGCCTGACACCGTTCGTCGACGGCGCCCGGATACTGGCCCTGGCCAACGGCATTGCCGCCTGCAACACCGTCGAACGCCTGCGCCAACTGGTCGCCAACGGTGTGATCGATGCACTGGATGGCGCCGCCTATGAAGAGGCCTACCACTTCATCCAGCAAACCCGCATGCAGCAGCACCAGCGCCAGACCCGCGACAACCTGGCGTATTCCAACCGCCTCGACCCGGACAGCCTCAACCACCTGGACCGGCGCATCCTGCGTGAGTCCCTGCGCCAGGCCCAACGCCTGCAAAGCAGCCTGGCCCTGCGGTACCAGCTATGAGCCTGTTCGCCTGGCTACGCGCGGCCGCGCCCCACTTGGACGAAGCCTCGCGCCAGCGCCTTGGGCGATTGCCCAGGGCGAAACCTTTGGGCGTGTGTTCGCTGCGCGAGCAGCGCTGGGTGGTGCTCGACCTGGAAACCAGCGGCCTGAACCCCAACCGCGACCAGGTACTGTCGATCGGTGCGGTGACCATCGAGGACGGCGCCATCGACTTCGCCCAGCAGTTCGAGCGCACCCTGCACCGCCCCGAACAGAAGACCAACGCCAGCGTGCTGATCCATGGCCTTGGGCCCAGTGCCCTGGCTGCGGGTTGCGACCCGGCCGGGGCGCTGCTCGACCTGCTCGAGTTCATCGGCGACAGCCCGGTGCTGGCATTCCATGCCCCCTTCGACCAGCGCATGCTGGCCCGCGCGCTCAAGGAAAGCCTGGGGTATCGCCTGCCGTTGCGGTTTCTCGACGTCGCCGAACTGGCGCCGATGCTCAACCCCGACACCGTGCTGCGTGAAGCCGGGCTGGACGACTGGGTGGCGCGTTTCGGCCTGCAGGTGGAGGAGCGCCACCATGCCAGCGCCGATGCCCAGGTCACGGCCGAGCTGGCGTTGATCCTGTTCAGCCAGGCCCGGCGCCAGCAACTGGACAGCCCATTGCAGCTGGAGCAGCGGCTGCACGGGTGGAGGCGGCGCCAAGTGCATAATCACAGCCTTTAGATTTGCATTGGCCTTGCCGGCCCTTTCGCCCGTAAACCCGCTCCCACAGGGATCGCGCGGTCCTTGTGGGAGCGGGTTTACCCGCGAAAGGGCCGGCACAGGCAACACACCTTGGATGATGGCAATCCGATAAGCGTCCATTGCACCCCACCCCCCGCCTCTGCAACAATCGCGAATAATTATCGTTAGTTAATGCATTCGTTCCAGGGGGGACGCTGCGTGTCTTCTGCCCACAGCCCACACGCCGACCTGGTCGGCACGCTCTACCGCGACCATCGCGGCTGGCTGCTCGCCTGGCTGCAGCGCAGCATGGCCTGCCGCCAGCGTGCCGAAGACCTGAGCCAGGACACCTTCGTGCGCCTGCTCGGCCGCCCGCAGCTCGACGCCCCGCGCGAGCCGCGGGCGTTTCTCGCCGCCGTGGCCAAGGGCCTGATGTTCGACCACTTCCGTCGCGCTGCCCTGGAGCAGGCCTACCTGGCCGAGCTGGCGCTGATCCCCGAAGCCGAACAACCCTCCCCGGAAATCCAGCTGCTGATCCTCGAAGACCTCAAGGCCATCGACCGCCTGCTCGGCAAGCTGTCGAGCAAGGCCCGCGCCGCCTTCCTGCACAACCGCCTGGACGGCATGGGCCACGGCGAAATCGCCGAACGCCTGGGCGTGTCGGTTTCCCGCGTGCGCCAGTACATCGCCCAGGGCATGCGTCAGTGCTACGTGGCCCTGTACGGGGAGCCGACGTGAACAACGCCCCCGTCTCGGCCCGGGTGCTCGAAGCCGCCATCGCCTGGAAGATGAGCCTCGACGACAGCAGCGGCTCTGCGGACTTCATGCGCTGGCACGCAGCGAGCGAAGAGCACGCCCGCGCCTGGCGCCAGCTCGGCGCCCTCGACCAGCGTGTCGGCGCCGCCGCCGGCCCGGCCCGCCAGGCCCTGCTGCAATCACGCGCCAACCTGCGCCGACGCGTCGGCAAGGCCGGCAGCGGGCTGGCCGGGATGTTCCTGCTGGGTACGCTGCTGGCCTGGCTCGGCGCGCCGTCGCTGGCGCCCAGCTACTGGCTGGCCGACCAGCGCACCGCCACTGGCGAACTGCGCACCCTGCGCCTTGAAGACGGCACCCTGCTGAGCCTGAACACCCACACCGCCGTGGACATCGACTACGACGGCGAGCAGCGCGTGCTGGTGCTGCACCAAGGGGAAATTTCCGTCGAAACCGGCCACAACGACCCGCGCCCGCTGCTGGTGCGCACCGACGACGGCCGCCTGCGCCCGCTCGGCACTCGCTTCCTGGTGCGCCGCGAGCGTGCCGGCACGCGCCTGGAGGTGCTGCAGTCGTCGGTTGCCGCCATGGCGCACAACAGCGGCGACGAACAGGTGCTGCACGAAGGCCAGCAGGTGCTGATGAGCGCCGACGGCCTGGGCCGGGTCGGCCCGGTGGCGGCCGGCGCCGATGCCTGGACCCGCGGCATGCTGGTGGTCGACAACGTGCGCCTGGCCGACCTGCTGAAGCAGTTGGGCCAGTACCGCACGGGCCACCTGGGCGTGGCCGACGAAGTGGCCGACCTGCGCGTGACCGGCAGCTTCCCGCTGACCGACACCGACCTGGCACTGGCCTCGCTGGTGCCGGCGCTGCCGGTGAAGGTCGAGCAGCATACGCCGTGGTGGGTGACGGTCGTTCCCAAGTAAACCTGTACCGGCCTCTTCGCGGGTAAACCCGCTCCCACAGGTGCTCCACAGATCTCAAAGACTGTGAAGTTCCTGTGGGACCACAGGTCCTTCACAAATTTCAAAGGCTGTGAAGTTTCTGTGGGACCACAGGTCCTTCACAAATTTCAAAGGCTGTGAAGTTTCTGTGGGACCACAGGTCCTTCACAGATTTCAAAGGCTGTGAAGTTTCTGTGGGAGCGGGTTTACCCGCGAAGAGGCCGGCACAGGCAAACACCGGATCCAAATAATTCTCACTTTTTTTCCGATTCCCCCTGTCACTTTGCAAATCTCGTGCGGCAAGGAAGCAGTTAGCACTTATCCGTCTAGGAGCCGCTGAATGTCCCGTGCCGTTGATCGTATCCTGCGTCCCAGCCTGATGGCCTTGGCCGTCGCCCTGGCCACGCCGTTGGCCAGCCCTGCCCTGTTCGCCGCCGAACAGTCCGCGCCGCGCGCCTACAACCTGCCCGCCGCGCCGCTGGCCACCACCCTGAACCAGATCGCCAGCCAATCGGGCATCGCCCTGGCCATCGACCCGGCACTGGTCAACGGCCGCACCTCGGCCCCGGTCAACGGCCAGTACAACGGCCTCGGTGCGCTGCAGGCCGCCCTGCTCGGCACCGGCCTGCAACTGCAACAGAGCAGCGCCGGCAGCTACAGCCTGGTAGCCGTGCCGGAGGGCGCCCTGGCCCTGCCGGAAACCACCATCAACGCCGCCGGCACCTCCGAAAGCGCCTGGGGCCCGGTCGACGGCTACCTGGCCAAGCGCACCGCCGCCGGCACCAAGACCGACACCGCCCTGGTCGAAGTGCCCCGCTCGATCTCCGTGGCCACCCGCCAGCAGATGAGCGACCGTGGCGTGCACAGCCTGGACGACGCCGTGAAGTACATGCCGGGCATCGTCTCCGCCAGCTTCGGCAGCGACACCCGCTACGACTGGATGCGCGTGCGCGGCTTCGAGCCGACCCAGTACCTCGACGGCCTGCCGCTGCCCCGTGGCGTGTACGCCAACCCGAAAGCCGAAACCTGGAACCTCGACCGCCTGGCCCTGCTGCGCGGCCCGGCCTCCTCGCTGTATGGCCAGACCCCGCCCGGCGGCCTGCTGGACATGGTCAGCCGCCGCCCGCAAGCCGAAAGCGCCCATGAGATCGAGGTGCAGTACGGCAGCGACAACCACCGCCAGATCAACTTCGCCAGCACCGGCAAGATCGACGACCAGGGCCAGTTCCTGTACAGCGTCAGCGGTGTGATCCGCGACGGCGGCACGCAGATCGACCACATCGACGACAAGCGCTACAACATCGCCCCGAGCCTGACCTGGAACATCGACGAGGACACCTCGCTGACCTTGCTGACCCAGTTCACCCGCGACGATACCGGCGTCACCAGCCAGTTCCGGCCGATCCAGGGCACCAAGATCGACATGCCGTTCGGCAAGATCTCCCACCACAAGAACCTCGGCGACCCGGACTACGAGTTCTACGACCGTACCTACTACGCCCTCGGCTATGCCTTCGAGCATCGCTTCAACGATGTCTGGCAGTTCCGTCAGAACCTGCGCTACACCAAGTCTGACCTGTCGTTCCAGACCATCACCGTCAACAGCTACATGCCCCAGTACGGCATGGTCGTGGACAACGACGGCAATGTCGGTCGCGGCACCACCAACGTCGACGAAGACATCAGCCAGTTCGCCGTCGACAACAACTTCCAGGGTGACTTCAAGACCGGCGACATCAGCCACACCCTGCTGATCGGCCTGGACCACCAGCGCACCAACAACAACTTCCTGACGATCTACGGCTCCGCCCCCAGCATCAACGTGAACAATCCGTCGTACGGCTTGCCCATCACCCGTCCGGATCGCTCCACGGCTTACTACGACTATGATCAGAAGACCCGCCAGACCGGTGTCTATGTTCAAGATCAGATGGCACTGGGCAACTGGCGCCTGACCCTGGGTGGCCGCGAGGACTGGGTACATACCAGCACCAAGTTCTTCAACAAGGGTGACGCCACCAACACCCAGCGTGACAGCAACTTCAGCGGCAACGCTGCAATCAGCTATGTCTTCGATTCGGGCTTCGTGCCTTACCTGTCCTATGCCGAGTCGTTCCAGCCCTCCAGCAAAGCCGAAGTCGATCCAACCAGCGCGTTCAAGCCGACCGAGGGTAAACAGTGGGAACTGGGCATCAAGTACCAGCCACCCGGTTCCAACACCCTGCTTTCTGCAGCGGTCTATGACCTGACCCAGAAAAACGTGCTGGTCACCAGCAACTCGGGCAACGTCACCGTCACCAGCCAGACCGGCGAAGTGAAAGTCCGCGGCCTGGAGCTCGAAGCGGTATCGGACGTCACCGAGAACCTCAAGCTGACCGCCGCCTACACCTTGGCCAAGTCCGAGGTGCAGGATGGCCAGTACAAGGGCAACCGCCTGCAACTGATGCCCAACCAGCAAGCCTCGCTGTGGGCCGACTACACCTGGCACAGCGGTGTGCTCGACGGCTTCGGCATCGGTGGTGGCGCGCGCTACACCGGCAACACCTACGGCGACCAGGGCAACACCTACCTGGGCAAGGCCAACGCCTACACCGTGTTCGACGCCTCCGTGCACTACGACCTGGGCCGCCTGAGCAACAGCCTCAAGGGCGCGTCGCTGGCAGTCAACGCCACCAACCTGTTCAACAAGGACTACATTTCCACTTGCGACAGCTACTACTGCTACTACGGCGACGAACGCAGCGTCGTTGCCAGTGCGTCCTACAAGTGGTGATGGCCTGAGCAACCCCGCGTGCCGACCAAGCCGTCCCTCCGGGGGCGGCTTTGGTCTTTCTGGACACCGAGAAACATAATGAAATGAAAAGCCCAACCCTGCGCCGCTGGTCCGTGGTCCACACCTGGAGCAGCCTGGTCTGTACCCTGTTCCTGCTGTTGCTGGCGCTCACCGGCCTGCCGCTGATCTTCCACCACGAGCTGGAACATCTGCTCGGCGACGCCGCCGAGCTGCGCGAAATGCCCGCCGGCACCCCGCACCTGGACCTCCAGCAGCTTGTGCACAAAGCCGAGCAGCATCGCCCGGGCGAGGTGGTGCAATACTTGGGCTTCGACAAGGACGAGCCCGATGGCGTGCTTGCCATCACCGCCGCCACTGCCGGAACCGAGCCCAATTCGTCGCACACCTTCATGCTCGATGCCCGCACCGGCGAAGCCGTGGCCATGCCGGCCGCCAACGGCGGCTTCATGATGCTCATGCTGCGCCTGCACGTGGACATGTTCGCCGGCCTGCCCGGCAAGCTGCTGCTGGCCTTCATGGGCGTGCTGTTCGTCGTCGCGATCGTCTCCGGCACCGTGCTCTATGCGCCGTTCATGCGCCGCCTGGACTTCGCCACCGTGCGCCACGACAAATCCCGCCGCCTGCGCTGGCTCGACCTGCACAACCTGATCGGCGTGGTGACCCTGGCCTGGGCCCTGACCGTCGGTGTCACCGGGGTGATCAGCGCCCTCTCCGACCTGGTCATCGCTGCCTGGCGCAACGACAGCCTGGCGGCGATGGTCGCCCCCTACCGTGACGCTCCGCCGCTCACCGAGCGCGCGCCGGCCACACGCCTGCTGGAAATCGCCGAACAGGCCGCCCCCGGCATGCGCCCGGACTTCATCGCCTTCCCCGGCACACGCTTTTCCAGCGAGCACCACTACGCCGTGTTCATGAACGGCGCCACCCACCTGAGCGCGCACCTGTTCACACCGGTGCTGATCGATGCCCGCACCCTGGCGCTGACCGCCGTTGGCGAACGGCCGTGGTACATGGACGCCATGGGCCTGTCGCAGCCCCTGCACTTCGGCGACTATGGCGGCCGGCCGATGCAGATCCTCTGGGCGGTGCTCGACGTGCTGACCATCATCGTGCTCGGCAGCGGCGTCTATCTGTGGCTGGCCAAACATCGTCGCAGCCGAGAGGCAAGGTCATGAGCCACCGTTCGCAATCCACCGCCAGGGTATTCGCCTGGCCGGCGGCCATCGCCGCGCTCGGCGCGCTGGGGCTGTTCGCCGCCCTGCTCGGCGATGGCCCCTGGGACATGCTGGCCTGGCTCGGCCTGGGCATACCGGCGTACCTCGGCGTGCGCGCCCTGTGGCGGTGAGGTAGCGGGTAACCACCTGCCCGCTGCGCGCCCCTTCACCATGCCCGCTCCCTGAAGCCAGGAGCGGAGCATGCTACCCCTGCAACGTATCGACTTTCTCAATCAGCAACTGCTGGAGTTGCTCGAAGCCATGCCGGCTCCGGCAGAGCCTCTGCCATCGCGCCAGCAGTTGCATGGCGAACTCGCCGGGTTCTGGGCCGCCGCGGACAGCCAAGGCCGCTCGCGGCGGGTTCGCCTGGCCGACATCCGCCGCGCGATGATGCACGCCGAAGCCTCCCTGCGCCAGGCAGACCAGACCTTGAGCGCGCCACTGGCCGCGGTCATCGGCACCTTTCTCGACCTGCCCCACGCCTGGCAACGGCGGCCCCAGCCACGGGCGCAACGGGCCCAGGCCTATCGCCCGGTGCTGTTGCGCAGCAGTCCGGCATGGCGGGCCGCGCTGCCCGGCATGTTCGTGATCGTCACCGGCATGGACGAAGGGGTGGACCTCAGCGCGGATCAGTCGACCGGGCCGGTACTGCTCTGCGGGCTGTGCCAAGGCATGGAGGTCTACCCTTCGCTGGGCGAACTGCACCAGGAGTTGTGCGAGCGCCTTGACGACCCACTGCAGAGCACCTCGCTGCTGCAGTTGATGGTGAGCGAGGCACAGCTGGACAACGCCCGGCAGGCCGACCGCCTGCGCTATGAGTGGTACGCCGACGACCCGCTGCAGGCGCAGGTCGACAGCCTGCTGGAGGTGCAGCGCCAGCGCCTGAACCTGGCCTGGCCGACACTGCCGCCCGCTGCGCGCGACGCCGCCGAAACATTGCGCCAGGCCATGGCGCTCGCTGTCGAGTCAGGCAGCAAGGCGCTGCTCGACACCCGCTATGCGCTGTTGCTGGAAAAGAACCTGCCCCCCTGGCTGCGCGCGGCCAGCCCCGCGGCGCTCGCGCATATCATGCAAGGCATGCAGGAACTCATCGCTGCCGGCCAGAGCGTCGCGGCCCCCGGCATCCTCACGCTGCGGCAGTTTCAGCAAGCCAACACGTTGCGCGAATGGACCAGGGAACGCCTGCAGGCCCAGCTGCGCAACGACCTGGGGGTGACGCTGGCGCCTGAGAACGTGCTCGTCCAGGTGACTCACACGCGTCAGACCGGGCCCTGGATCTACCCCTTGCAACCCTCGAGCTACGTCACCTGGCGGGGGTTCGAAAAAGTCCGGGGCGAGATGGTGGAAGCCGTTCGCGTGAGCTACCCGCTCGATGAGCTGGCCATGCGCAACCTGGCCTGGTTCGACTACGACTACTGGCTGACCGCACGGGTGCTCGCAAAGGATGACACGCCCCTGCCGAGCGAACTGAACAGCACCTTTATCAAGGCGCTGGTGAGGAGCCTGAACGTTGGCGACAGCTACGCCAGCTACCTGCGCACCCAGCTGCTCGACTCGTCCACAGGCAAGTGGCGCCTGCAGGCCCATGCCAAGGTCAACCGGGCACGCATGCGCGCCGAAGCGGCCAAGGCGCGCTACGCCGGGCACCTGTCCAATGCCTGGTCGGAACGGCACTACCGCTGGGTGCAGCAGGTACTGCTCGAACCCCACAATGCCCTGCGCCCAAGGGTGGACGGGCACGCCGTGGTCGTGCGCCAGCTGCTGATCGACCGGCACACCTTGCAGGGCGTGTTGCTGCTGGCCAGCCCCAGCCCCAGCGTCACCTCGTTCGTGCTGTACACGCCAGATGCCCCCGACCGCCGGGCCTGGCGCTCGTTTTCCGGCCCGCGCGAACTGCTCAGGCTGTTGCGCAAGCGCCCTACCCTGCGCACCTACGTCGCCGAGCGCCTGGCGCTGCTGCCGCCCGCCAGGGTCGAACGCTTGCTGCTCAAAGGGCAGCTGGGCAAAGTGCTGCAGACACCCGCCATCGATGACGAGCTGTTCTTCGCCGGCTACCAGGCCGAAGTGCGCAGCCTGCTGGCGGCGGCCGATGCCGACAGCCATAGCACTGCGCAAGCCGACGCCAGGCAAGCGCTGACCTTCGGCATGACCGTGCTCGACCTGATCAGCATCTTCCTGCCGGTCAAGGTGATGATCCCGCTGGCCCTGGGGCGCATGGCGCTGGAAATCTGGAACGGCGTCGAGGCCTATCGCGCGGAAGACCTCAATGGGGTGCTGACCCATGCCTACAACGCGCTCAGCTGCATCAACGATGCAGGTACCAGCCTTGCCAGCACCGGGATGTTGCGCCGCATCATGCGCGGCATGCCCAAGCAGCCGCCCATGCCCTTGCCACTGCGCTTCAGCATCACGCCCTCCACCAGCAACCTGCGTTATCGCATCGATGGTGAGTACGGCGAAGAGGTGTATGAAAAGGTCTCGACCTTCGAGGGCTTGTCCGAGTACTTCATTCAGGATGCCGACAAGCGATATTTCAAGGTGTCGTTCGATGGCAGCCGGTGGCGGGCGATCGACCCGGATCGCCCGGATGCCTACCTGACCCAACCGATCAAACGCCTTGCCGAAGGCAACTGGGTCATCGACTCGCCATTGCTGTGGTACGACGGCCTGCCGGACCTGCAGCAGCTGTTCGCAGACTGCAGCTTGCAGCCAGCGCTCACCGGCACCTCGGTCGACCCGGCGCACGGTGTGTATCAAGCCGCCGAGCAGCTCTACCTGCAGACCCGCGGCGGCCAACTGCCGTTGCGCCGCCATCTGCTGCCCAGCCACTACCACTTGCCCATACCCGGCGCCGACAAGGCCGGCGTCGTGCCCTGGGCCGTCTTGCGCTGGCAGGACGGCCAATGGCGCATTCGCTTGCGCCAGGCGGGGCGCAGCAGCGAGTGGCTGGCTTTTCCCGAGGCTTACTCGGTCAGCCTGGGCAGCAGGCGGTCGAGCCTTTGATGCAGGGCGCTGCCCGCAGGCCAGTTGCGCAGCAGCCGCGCGCGGTCACGGGCATAGGCCGGGGCGAAGCTGAGCTGGGTGGCGTGCTGGCACATGGCATCAAGGTCGATCAACGACCACTGGCCGTTGTCCCAGAACAGGTTGTGGCCTTTGAAGTCGCCATGGCTGATGCGTTCGCGGATCAGCTGCTGCATCACCTGCACCAGCGCGTCGACCTGTTCTTCCGGCGCATCGCCGTTGTCCACGTAGGGCGCGAAGCACGCGGTCAGGTCCGGGCCATCGACGTACTCGGTGACCAGGTACGCGCGGCTGCGCAGGCCCATCACGCGCTGCTCCAGCACCGCCAGCGGGCGTGGCGTGGCGATATCGAGAAATTCCAGGCGGTGGCCTTCGATCCACGAATGCCAGGCCCGGCTCGGCCGCCAGAAGCGCTTGAACCAGTGGGCAGTGTTCTTGATGTTGTAGCGTTTGAGCACCAGCTGGCGGCCGTCGACCTCGATACGCGCCACGCTGGCAGCGCCACCGGTCTTGTATAGGTGGCCCTGGTCGATCAGCCTGTCGGCCTGCTCCAGCACCGGCAGCATGGCCTCGACTTCACCGCGACGGATCGCCCGCAAGCCCGAAAGGCTGCGCTCGACACTGAACAGGCTGCATTCACGGCCAGCCTTCTCCAGGTAATCCTTCTGGCGCCAGTTGCGCACCTTGTCCACCTGCTTCTGCAGCGCTTCCAGGGGCAGCGCATGCTCGGCGTTGGCCAGCAGGTAATGCACCAGCAGTTCTTCGATGAACGGCTCCAGGCGCTTGGGCAACTGGGCGAAGAACACCCCGAGGTTTTCCAGCACGCGTGGGCGCGACAGCTGCTGACCAGGCGTTTCGGCCTTGATGCCGGCGCCGTCGATCAGGTACAGCTTGCCGCCGTGGCGCAGCAGGTTGTCTAGGTGCAGGTCTTCCTGCCACAGGCCCTGGGCGTGCATCTGCGCAACCGCCGTGAGCGCCTCGCCGAGCACCAGGTGCTGCTCGTCGGCCAGCACCGGCAGTTGTTCCACCGCTGCCCAGGCATCGGCCAGGCTTTCGGCGCCGTCGAGGTACTCGAACAGCAGCCAGCCGCCTTCGCCCTCCTTGAGGCCATCGGCCAGAAGCCGAGGCGTGGTCAGGCGTTGTTCGGCGAGCAGCTTCACGCCTTGCAGCTCGCGCTGGAAGTGGCGCGCGGCATTGCCGCCGACCAGCAACTTGGCCAGCACCGGGGTGCCGCGCCAGATGCCGGCGCCGACATAGCGCTGGCCAGGCAGCACGCGCAGCAGGCTGAGCAATTGCAGGTCGGCACTGCCGGCGGCATCGGCCAGGGTAATGCTCAGGGGCAACGACGGGCTGCGCCCGGCGTCCTTGAGTTCAGACAAACGCATCAGCGGGCCTCTTTTTCACGACGGCGTTGCGTCAGGCGCTTGAGCCAGGTGCCGACCAGCGAGCTGTCGGCAGGTTGATCCAGGTAACTGGCCAGCAGCTGACGCACCTCTTGCTCGCCCCAGGCGCGCGCGCGACGCAGCAACGGCTCCAGGTCCTTGAGGCGGTCACGCATGCCGAACAGCAGCGGCCGGGTCTTTTCCAGGTCGATCAGCTGCGCTTCCCAGCCTTCCCGGCGTGGGCGCAGGAAGATGTGCTTGGGGTAGAAGCAGCCGTGCACCTGGCCGGCCTTGTGCAGCGTGCGCGCCAGTTGGCCGCAGGCCTTGAGGATGGCCGCGCGCGCGTCGGCATCGAGCTGCGGCCACTCGGCCAGCAGGCCATCGAGGTCGCGCCACTCGTCGAGGGCACGGGTCATCAGAATCGCCCGATGCTTGCCACCCTGCTTGCGCTCGCCGTAGAACACCGCCTGCAACGCCGGGATGCGCAGTTTCTGGTAGCGGCTGATGTTGCGGAACTCGCGGGCGAAGGTCGGCTCGCCGAACGGGCTGTGCAGGGTGCGGGTCAGGTAGTCGCTCTGGCGCTTGAGGTAATAGCCTTTGCCCTCGAGCTCCAGGCGATAGACGCTGCTCCAGCCACCGCGGCCGGTGTTGGGTTCGTCCACGGCGTCGAGTTGCAGCGCCCACAGCGCCTCGAAATCGTTGAGGCCGTGGCGTTTGAGCAGCGCGAGGTCCGCGCTGGCCAGGTAATCGGTCATTCCCTTCCCTCGAAGAAGCTCAGCACCTGGCGAATGCGCCGCTTGTCGCGCGCATTCAGGCGCTGGCGCCCGCGGTACTGCAGGTAGAAGCGCAGGCGCTGGGTCGCCGACAGGTGGTATTTGGCGACCTTGTCCAGGCACGCCAGGTCCTTGACCATCCGGTGACGCCACATGAAGCCGCGCCAGAAGTCGCCGGTCGGGCAATCGATGAAGAATAGCGTGCCCAGGTCGTCGACCAGCAGGTTGCGCCACTTCAGGTCGTTGTGGGCGAAGCGGTGCTCGTGCATCACCCGGGTGTGGCGCGCCAGCTGGCGGCTGAGCTTGTCGACCCAGAACCGGTCAGACAGGCGCGGGTCATTGCGCTCGGCCAGGGCCGAAAGATCCTCGGTGCGTGGCAGCTCCCGGGTGACCATGGCCCCGCGGCCAAAGGCCAGGCCATTGCGTTCCAGGCCCCAGGCCACCACCTCGGCGGTAGGGATGTCCCACTTGGCGAACTGCTTGAGGTTCTGCCATTCGGCCTTGATCCGTGGCCGGCCCAGGTAGCGGCGCATGTGCTTGCCGGCGCCGGTATAGCGCTTGACGTAGTAGTTGACCCCGTCACGCTCGATGCGGATGACCTCGCTGAGCGGGTCACGGGTCAGGCGCTCGCCCTGGATGGCGAATACCGCGTCGAGGCTGCCGAAGTCCGCCGCCAGGTGCTCGTAGCCAGGCGCCAGTGTCCAACCCGCCATCAGAGTGCATCCCCATAGCGTTGCTTGCGATCGTAGAGTTTCTGCGCCTTGCGCTCGAGCCAGGCGAGCAGCGCGGCTTCCTCCTGAAGGATCTGCCGCAGCGGACGCTGGAAGTAGCCACGCAGGAAGCGCAGCTTGTCGCGCCGGGTCAGGCCGATGTCCAGCGCCGAGAAGTACAGCGCGGCCAGGTCCTTGTCGCGCCAGCGGCGGCTGATGGTCGCACGGGTCTGGGCGCGGTGCAGGTCGATGACCGACAGTTTGAAGTCATCCGCCGTCACCGGGCGGTCGGTGTGCAACAGGAAGTGGCAGATGTAGCAGTCGCGGTGGTTGACCCCGGCGCGGTGCATGCCGCCGGTCATCTTCGCCACTTCGGCGATCAGCGCACGCTTGAGACGCGGCTCGGGCGGCTGCCTGACCCAGTCGAGGCTGTAGTCCTCCAGGCTGATGGTCGGCGCCAGCTCCTCGGTGACGATGAACGAGTGCTGGCTGGCCGGGTTGCTGCCGCGCTCGCCGTAGGCCACCGCGGTCATGGTCGGCACGCCGACTTCATGCAGGCGCTGGATGGCCTGCCATTCCTGGCCGGCACCGAGCACCGGCAGCTTGGCGGTGAACAGGTTCTTGAAGATCTCGCCCCAGCCGATGCCACGGTGGATCTTGACGAAGAAGCCTTCGCCGGCAACCTCGGTGCGCAGCGTGCGGCGGCCTTCCAGCTCGCGGTAGACCTCGCCTTGCAGCGCTTCCACGGCCTCGAAGGCATCGCGCCCGGCCCACAGGCGCTTGAACGGTTCGGCCAGTATCAGCTTCATGCGGTCTCCTGCCCCAGAATCACGTCGGCGGCATGCTGCGGCATGCTGTACAAGTCAGCGCTGTCGGCGAACGCCAGACCGTTGCGCGCCCAGGCGGCACGGGCCTGCCCGTCTTCGAGCATGCGTTGCAGGTAGCCGTTGAGCTGTTCCTGTTCGAACGGCTCGTCCAGCACCAGGCCGCAGTCGGCCTCGGCAATATAGTGGGCGTAGCCGCAGACCTTGGACACCAGCACCGGCAGGCCAGCCACCAGGGCTTCGAGCAGCACGGTGCCGGTGTTTTCGTTGTAGGCCGGGTGGATCAGCAGGTCGGCCCCCAGCAGGAAGCGCGGGATGTCGCTGCGACCCTTGAGGAACTGCACCTGCTCGCCCAGGCCCAGGGTGGCGCTTTGCAGCTGGAACACCTTGGGGTCGTCCTGGCCGATCACCATCAGCCGGGTGCGCTTGCGCAGCGCCGACGGCAGCGCGGCCAGGGCCTTGAGGCTGCGGTCGACGCCCTTGGTCTTGAAGCCCGAACCGATCTGCACCAGCAGCAGGTCGTCATCGCCCAGGTTGAACTCCTTGCGGAACTCGGCGCGGATCTCTGCGGCGTTGGCCGGCGCCCGGCGGTCCTGGGAAATGCCCGGCGGCAGCAGGTGGAAGCGTTCCACGGGGGTGCCGTAGTGCTTGATGAACAGCGGCTGCTGCACTTCGGAAATCATCAGCACCTCGGTGCGGGCGTCCTTGGCGAACACCGCGCGCTCGTACTCGGCGAAGTGCCGGTAGCGGCCCCAGCGACGGTACAGGCCGCCGCGCAGGGTCTGGGCCTTGTCCTCGAAGCAGCCATCGGCGGCGTAGTACACGTCCAGCCCCGGCATCTTGTTGAAGCCGATCAGGCGGTCGACCGGGCGCTTGGCCAGGTCCGCGGCCATCCAGGCACTGAGCTTCTCGTTGCGGCGGTGGTTGAAGATCGCCTTCACCGGCGCCACCAGCACTTCGAAGCCCGGCGGAATGTCACCCTCCCAGATCAGCGTGTACACGCGGATCTGGTGGCCCCGCTTCTGGCACTCCAGGGCAATGCGCATGAAGTCGCGCTGCAGCCCGCCGAAGGGGAAATATTTGTAAAGCACGAAAGCCAGTTGCATCAACGAACATCCTCAGCCAGCAGCAGCGCGCTCAGGCGGCTCGCCACATGCTCGGGATTCAGGCGAGTGAAGCACAACGGCCACTCGCGTTTGATATCGAACCGGCGCAGGTCATCGGCGCTCGGTTTGTAGGTGCACTTCTTCTGCAGGCACGGGGCGCAGGGGAAGTCGCTGGCCTGGTGCACCTGCACCCGGCCGTAGGCGCCGGTCAGGCCCGGGTTGGTCGGGCCGAACAGCGAAATGGTCGGCACATCCAGCGCCGCGGCCAGGTGGCCGAGGCCGGTGTCCACCGCCACGCAGGCCTTGGCGGCCGCCAGTACGCGGGCGACGCCGGCCAGGTTCAATTTGGGGAGCACCTGGCAGTTGTTCAAGCCCTGGGCGATGCGTTCGGCGCGCGCCTTCTCGGCCGGGTTGCCCCAGGGCAGGCGCACTTGCAGCTTGCGCCGGCCCAGGCGCTCGGCCAGTTCGCGCCAGTAGGCCTCGGGCCAATGCTTGGTGGCCCACGTGGTGCCGTGCAGGAACACCACGTAGGGCGCGGCTGGCGGCAACTGCAGGCGGTCGAGGTCGAGGCCGTAGTGGCCGATGCCTTCGGGCAGGTCGTAGGCCAGGGCCATGGCGAACAGCTGGCGCACGCGTTCCACGGCATGCTGGCCGACGGCGACCGACAGGCGCCGGTCGTAGAAGCGGCTGGCCAGCCCTTCACGGGCGGAATAGCGGTCCAGGCCGGCCACCGGCGCCTTGACGTAACGGGTCAGCCAGGCCGACTTGACCAGGCCCTGGGCGTCGATCACCAGGTCATAGGTGTGCTCGCGCAGGCGCTGCTTGAACGCCTTCCACTCGCCGCTCTTGAGGGTCTGCCAGAGGTTCTTGCGCCAGCGGCGGATCGCCACCGGGATCACCCGGTCGACCGCCGGGTGCCAGCTGGGGATCTCGGCGAAGCCTTCTTCCACCACCCAGTCGAAACGAATGCCCGGGATCGCGTGGGCGGCATCGGTGAGCGCCGGCAGGGTGTGGATCACATCACCCAGCGACGAGGTCTTGATGATCAGTACCCGCACTTAGTCGACCTCGGCCACGCTATCGATCAGGTTCGGGCCGCCCAGGCTGTGCAGGGCGGCGATGACTTTGCCCGGTTCCAGCAGGCGCAGGCAATTGTAGTGGCCGAAACGGCAGGTGCGCTCGAAACATGGGCTGCACTCGATGCCGGTGCGCACCACCTCCACCTGCTCGGCCAGCGGCGGGGTGAAGCCCGGCGAGGTCGAACCGTACACCGCCACCAGCGGGCGGTTGAGGGCGGCGGCCACGTGCATCAGGCCGGAGTCGTTGGAAACCACGGCATCGGCGCAGGACATCAGGTCGATGGCTTCGGCCAGCGAGGTTTCGCCGGCCAGGTTGCTGGACTCTTCGCGAAGCCCCGGGATCAGGCGCTCGCGGATCTGCTCGCCGACCGGGTGATCGCTCTTCGAGCCGAACAGCCAGACCTGCCAGCCCTGGCGAATCATCGCATCGGCCACTTCGGCGTAGTGCTCGGCCGGCCAACGCTTGGCCTCGCCGAATTCGGCGCCAGGGCACAGGGCCAGCACCGGGCGGTCGAGTTGCAGGCCGAACTTGGCCAGGGCGACCTCGCGGCTCTGCGCTTCGATCTGCAGGCTCGGCCGTGGGTACGGCTGCGGCAGCTCGGCGCCGGGCGCGTAGGCCAGGGCCATGAAGCGCTCGATCATCAACGGGTAGCGTGCCTTGTCCAGCTTGCGCACGTCGTTGAGCAGGCCGAAGCGCATCTCGCCGCGCCAGCCGGTGCGCTTGGGAATACCGGCGAAGAACGGCACCAGTGCCGACTTCAGCGAGTTGGGCAGCAGGATGGCCTGGTCGTACTGGCCGGCCAGGGACTTGCCGATGCGCCGCCGCGTGGCCAGTTCCAGCGCGCCGTGGCCGAGCGGGAAGCTCAAGGCCTGGCGCACTTCGGGCATGCGTTCGAGGATCGGCCGGCTCCACTCGGGTGCCAGCACATCGATCACGCAGTCGGGGTGCTGCTGTTTCAGGCACTGGAACAGGGTCTGCGCCATCACCATGTCGCCGACCCAGCTGGGGCCAATGATCAGTATTCTCATGCTTAGTCCAGAAACGCTCGGGGAGGCTACAGGCTGCTTACAGCCTGGCCTCCCCTCTTTATATTCAGGCTATGTGGCGGACAGTGTACCACCGAGGCATATCTGCCGCTGATCGCAGACCCTGTGGGAGCGGGTTCACCCGCGAACACCGGCGAAGCCGGTGCCATGCACCGCGTCGTCTTCTTCGCGGGTAAACCCGCTCCCACAGGGCTGGCGGCGGCTTCAAGTAAGACCCAGCTCGCCCCAGATCCGCCGCACTTCGCGGCGTTCATCGGCAAACTGCGCCGCGTCGATCACCCCGGCCTGCTTCTGCAGGGCCTGACGGTGCGACGCCGAACGGAACGCCTTGTACACCTCTCGCAACAGCACCGCGTCGCTGGCCGGCATCAGGCCCGCCTGCTCCAGCTCTTCCAGAATGCGGATGTTGTCGGTCCATCGAAGAATGGCCGGATGGTCGTGGGACCAGGCCAAAGCGGCGTATTGCACCATAAATTCGATATCGACGATACCGCCGGCATCCTGCTTGATATCGAACTCCACGCCGGCGTCGAAGGCATTGGCCGCAGTGCCGGCGGCAGTGGCCTTGGTGCCGAGGTTGTCGCGCATCTTGGCGCGCATCTCGCTCACCTCGGTACGCAGTTTCTCCAGCTCCCGAGCCTGGCCGAGCACCTTGGCGCGCACGCCCTCGAAGGCCGTGGCCACCAGCTTGCAGCCGACCAGCACGCGGGCCCGCACCAGGGCCTGGTGCTCCCAGGTCCAGGCTTCGTTCTGCTGGTAGCGCTCGAACGCACCCAGCGAGCTGACCAGCAAGCCTGCGGCGCCGGACGGGCGCAGGCGCATGTCGACGTCGTAGAGCTGGCCGGAGTTGGTCTGGGTAGTCAGCAGGTGGATGATGCGCTGGCCCAGGCGGGTGAAGAACTGCGCGCTGTCGATCGGCTTGGCGCCATCGGTCTCGGCCTGCGGGTCGCCATCGTGGATGAACACCAGGTCCAGGTCCGAGCCATGGCCCAGTTCCAGGCCGCCGACCTTGCCGTAGCCGAGGATGATGAAGCCCGGGTCGCACAGGCTGCCGTCGCTGCGCCTGGGCTGGCCGTGGCGGGCCACGGTCTGGCGCCAGGCCAGGGCCAGCACCTGGTCGAGGATGGCCTCGGCCAGCCAGGTCAGGTAGTCGCTGACTTTCATCAGCGGCAAGTTGCCGCTGATCTCCGACGCCGCCACCCGCAGGCTGTGGGCCAGCTTGAAATGGCGCAGCGCTTCCATCTGCTGTTCCAGGTCGTCCTCGGGGATGCGCGTCAGGCGCTCGCGCAATTCGGCCGCCAGCTCCGGCGCCAGCGGCGGGCTGAACAGCCGGCCTTCGTTGAGCAGTTCGTCGAGCAGCAGCGGGTAGCGGGCGATCTGTTCGGCGATCCACGGGCTGGCCGCGCACAGGGTCAGCAGGCGGCGCAGGGCACCGGGGTTTTCGGTGAGCAGCACCAGGTACGCCGAACGCCGTGCCACCGCTTCGACCAGCGGCAGTACGCGTTCCAGCACCAGGTCCGGGTTGTCGTGCTCCACGGCCTGGGCCAGCAGGCGCGGGATGAAGGCATCCAGGCGCTCGCGGCCGATGCGCTGCATCGAGCGCAGCTGCGGGCTGGCACGCAGGCCGGCGAGGCGACGCAGGGCGTCGGCCGGTTGCTTGAAGCCGGCTTCCTGCAGCTGGCGGCCGGCAGCCTCCTCGTCCTGGGCCTGCTCCCACAGCGGCGACCACTCGCCGCCCACCACCAGCTCGCCCTCGCCTTCTTCTTCATCGGGGTCGGCGATGACCTGGCGGAAGTGCCAGTCGACCCGGCCGCGCCAGTACATCAACTGGTCATGGAAGCCCTGCCAGTCGGCAAAGCCGAGGATGTAGGCGACCCGCGCGCGGTCGAGGTCGCTGTCCGGCAGCATCTGCGTCTGGCGGTCGGCGATGGCCTGGATCGCATGCTCGGTGTAGCGCAGGAACTCATAGCCTTCGCGCAGCTCGGCAACCACCGCCGGCGGCAGGTAGCCCTGGCCCTCCAAGGTCGCCAGCACCTTGAGCAGCGGCCGCTGCTGCAGGCTCAGGTCGCGCCCGCCGTGGATCAGCTGGAACGCCTGGGCGATGAACTCGACCTCGCGGATACCACCGGCGCCGAGCTTGATGTTGTCGGCCATGCCCTTGCGCCGCACTTCCTGCTGGATCAGCTGCTTCATGGTGCGCAGCGCTTCGATCGCCGAGAAGTCCAGGTAACGCCGGTAGACGAACGGCCGCAGCATTTCCTGCAACTGCGCGCCGG
The DNA here is from genome assembly GCF_044749485.1 of Pseudomonas sp. NPDC089401. NCBI lineage: Bacteria > Pseudomonadati > Pseudomonadota > Gammaproteobacteria > Pseudomonadales > Pseudomonadaceae > Pseudomonas > Pseudomonas sp. NPDC089401. Next base: position 115,285 of record NZ_JBIVIA010000002.1, read on the forward strand.
CCGCCTGGTCGCCGGCCACCACCCGCGCCTTGATCATCGCGTAGCGTTCCCAGTCGCGGCCCTGGTCCTGGTAGTACTGCTCCAGGGCATTGAAGCTGAGCACCAGCGCGCCGGCCGAGCCGTAGGGGCGCAGGCGCATGTCGACGCGGAACACGAAGCCGTCGACGGTCACCGGGTCGAGTGCCTTGATCAGGCGCTGGCCGAGGCGGGTGAAGAACTCCTGGTTTTCCAGCGAGCGTTTCACGCCCTCGGTTTCACCGCCCTCGGGGAAGGCGAAGATCAGGTCGATGTCCGACGACAGGTTCAGCTCCACCGCGCCCAGCTTGCCCATGCCCAGCACCACCATGTGCTGCGGCTGGCCGCTGCGGTTGCCGATCGGCGTGCCGAACTGCTGGCAGTGGCGCGGGTACAGCCACTGGTAGGCTTCGTCGATGGCGGCATCGGCGAGGTCGGACAGGTCGCGGCAGGTCTCGCCCAGCTCGGCCTGGCGGGTGATGTCACGCCAGATGATGCGCAGCTGCTGGCGGTTGCGCTCGCGGCGCAGGTTGCGCGCCAGCTCCTCCTCGCTCTGCGCCGCCTGGGCCACCGCGGCCACCTGCCCACGCAGCTCGCCCGGGGCGTGGCGGCGGTCCAGCTGGCCACTGGCGATCAGCGCGAACAGCATGGCTGGCTCGCGCTGGGCCAGGCCGAGGACGAAGTCGCTGGCGGCCGCCACCTGGTCGAACTGCTGGCGGTGGGCCGGGCTCAGGGCGCTGAGGTCGAGATCAGCCTGGCCGGCGACGGCATCGCGCAGAAACTGCTGGTTGCGGGCGACCAGCGGTTGCAGGGTGGTAGGCAGATCGAGCGGCAAAGGCAGGCGCATGGTCTATCCTTGATCGGCGTGAAAGTGAGGGGTAAACGCGGCCACGGGAGCGCTGGACCACGGTTGGACTGTCATACAAAAGTTGGAAATAGCTGAAAAAATCCAATCATTGGCAAGAAACATCAACAATCACCCGTTCGTGGCACAACGCCAACCAACATGAACGTTTTTCCCCACAAGCCAAGGTGCGACCAAACGTCGCATTTGTGTAGTTTTACTACTACCCCTGGCGCGCAAAAGCATGAAATGCCAGAGCAAATGTAGTAAAACTACACGGCGCCGGGAGACACCCCGGTAATCCAAGAATTCACGACGTCTGCCCATAAGGCCAGTCGCAAACTCAGGCCCCCGATTCTGGTGGCCTTTCCGCCCTGGAGCAAGCCATGCAAGACCTCGATCCAATCGAAACCCAGGAATGGCTGGATGCCCTGGAGTCGGTCCTCGACAAAGAAGGCGAAGACCGCGCTCATTACCTGATGACCCGCATGGGCGAGCTGGCCACCCGCAGTGGCTCCCAGCTGCCGTACGCAATCACCACGCCATACCGCAACACCATCCCTGTCACCCACGAAGCACGCATGCCTGGCGACCTGTTCATGGAACGCCGCATTCGCTCGATGGTGCGTTGGAACGCGCTGGCCATGGTGATGCGCACCAACCTGAAGGACTCGGACCTGGGCGGCCACATCTCCAGCTTCGCTTCCAGTGCCACCCTGTACGACATCGGCTTCAACTACTTCTTCCAGGCCCCGACCGACGAACACGGCGGCGACCTGGTGTTCTTCCAGGGCCACGCCTCGCCAGGCGTCTACGCCCGCGCCTTCATGGAAGGCCGCATCAACGAAGAGCAGATGAACAACTTCCGTCAGGAAGTGGACGGCAACGGCCTGTCTTCGTACCCGCACCCATGGCTGATGCCTGACTTCTGGCAGTTCCCGACCGTTTCGATGGGTCTGGGCCCGATCCAGGCCATCTACCAGGCCCGCTTCATGAAGTACCTGGAAGCGCGCGGCTTCATCCCGGCCGGCAAGCAGAAGGTCTGGTGCTTCATGGGCGACGGCGAGTGCGACGAGCCGGAATCCCTGGGCGCGATCGCCCTGGCCGGCCGCGAGAAGCTGGACAACCTGATCTTCGTCATCAACTGCAACCTGCAGCGCCTCGACGGCCCGGTTCGCGGCAACGGCAAGATCATCCAGGAACTCGAAGGCGTGTTCCGTGGCGGTGGCTGGAACGTCAACAAGGTGGTCTGGGGCCGCTTCTGGGACCCACTGCTGGCCAAGGACACCAACGGTGCCCTGCAGCGCCGCATGGACGAAGTCATCGACGGCGAGTACCAGAACTACAAGGCCAAGGACGGCGCGTACGTTCGTGAGAACTTCTTCAACACTCCAGAGCTCAAGGCCATGGTCGAAGACCTGTCCGACGACGAGATCTGGAAGCTCAACCGTGGCGGCCACGACCCGTACAAGGTCTACGCGGCGTACCACCAGGCCGTGAACCACAAAGAGCAGCCGACTGTCATCCTGGCCAAGACCATCAAGGGTTACGGTACCGGTGCCGGCGAAGCCAAGAACACCGCGCACAACACCAAGAAGGTCGACGTCGACAGCCTGCGTCACTTCCGTGACCGCTTCGACATCCCGGTCAAGGATGCCGACCTCGAGAACCTGCCGTTCTTCAAGCCCGAAGAAGGTTCTGCCGAAGCCAAGTACCTGGCCGAGCGCCGTGCTGCCCTGGGCGGTTTCGTGCCACAGCGCCGCGCCAAGAGCTTCAGCGTGCCGACCCCGCCACTGGAAACGCTGAAAGCGATCCTGGACGGCTCGGGCGACCGCGAAATCTCCACCACCATGGCCTTCGTGCGCATCCTCGCGCAGCTGGTCAAGGACAAGGACATCGGCCAGCGCATCGTTCCGATCATCCCGGACGAAGCCCGTACCTTCGGTATGGAAGGCATGTTCCGCCAGCTGGGCATCTACTCGTCGGTCGGCCAGCTCTACGAGCCAGTCGACAAAGACCAGGTGATGTTCTACCGCGAAGACAAGAAGGGCCAGATCCTCGAGGAAGGCATCAACGAAGCCGGCGCCATGTCGTCGTTCATCGCTGCCGGTACCTCGTACAGCTGCCACAACCAGCCGATGCTGCCGTTCTACATCTTCTACTCGATGTTCGGCTTCCAGCGTATCGGCGACCTGGCCTGGGCCGCTGGCGACAGCCGCACCCGTGGCTTCCTGATCGGCGGTACCGCCGGCCGTACCACCCTCAACGGTGAAGGCCTGCAGCACGAAGACGGTCACAGCCACATGATGGCGGGCACCATCCCGAACTGCCGCACCTACGATCCGACCTACGGCTACGAGCTGGCGGTGATCATCCAGGACGGCATGAAGAAGATGACCGAAGAGCAACAGGACATCTTCTACTACATCACCGTGATGAACGAATCCTACCAGCAGCCAGCCATGCCGGCCGGTGTCGAGGAAGGCATCATCAAGGGCATGTACCTGCTGGAAGAAGACACCCGCGAAGCCGCGCACCACGTACAGCTGATGGGCTCCGGCACCATCCTGCGCGAAGTCCGCGAAGCGGCGAAGATCCTGCGCGAAGAGTTCAACGTCGGTGCCGACGTGTGGAGCGTCACCAGCTTCAACGAACTGCGTCGCGACGGCCTCGCCGTGGAACGCGCCAACCGCCTGAAGCCTGGCCAGAAGCCACAGCAGACCTACGTCGAGCAGTGCCTGAACGGTCGCAAAGGCCCGGTCATCGCCTCCACCGACTACATGAAGCTGTTCGCCGAGCAGATCCGCCAGTGGGTGCCGAGCAAAGAGTTCAAGGTCCTGGGTACCGACGGTTACGGTCGCAGCGACAGCCGCAAGAAGCTGCGTCACTTCTTCGAAGTCGATCGCCACTTCGTGGTGCTGGCTGCCCTGGAAGCCCTGGCTGACCGCGGCGAGATCGAACCCAAGGTTGTGGCTGACGCCATCGTCAAGTTCGGCATCGACCCGGACAAGCGCAACCCACTGGACTGCTGAGGAGTATTTTTAAGTGAGCGAACTCATTCGCGTACCTGACATCGGCAGCGGTGAAGGTGAAATCATCGAGCTGTTCGTCAAGGTCGGTGATCGTATCGAGGCTGACCAGAGCCTGCTGACCCTGGAGTCCGACAAGGCCTCCATGGAGATCCCGGCCCCCAAGGCCGGCGTGATCAAGGAACTCAAGGTCAAGCTGGGCGACCGCCTGAAAGAAGGCGACGAGCTGCTGGTCCTGGAAGCCGAGGGCGCCGCTGCTGCGGCCCCTGAGGCTCCGGCCGCTGCCCCGGCCCAGGCTGCCGCTCCAGCGCCAGCCGCTGAAGCCGCCCCGGCTCCTGCTGCGGCTGCGGCCCCGGCTGCTGCCAGCGTGCAGGACATCCACGTGCCGGACATCGGTTCGTCGGGCAAGGCCAAGATCATCGAAGTGCTGGTCAAGGTCGGCGACACCGTCGAAGCCGACCAGTCGCTGATCACCCTGGAGTCCGACAAGGCCTCCATGGAGATCCCGTCGCCGGCTGCCGGCGTGGTCGAAGAAGTGCTGTGCAAGCTGGAAGACGAAGTCGGCACTGGCGACCTGATCTTCAAGCTCAAGGTTGCTGGCGCAGCACCTGCTGCTGCCCCGGCTCCGGCCGCCGCTGCACCTGCCCCTGCTGCCGCTGCACCTGCCGCGCCTGCCGCCGCCGCTCCAGCTGCTGCTCCGGCCGCAGCACCAGCACCGGTCGCCACCGCACCGGGTGCCGGCAGCAACGCCAAGGTTCACGCCGGCCCGGCGGTTCGCCAGCTGGCCCGTGAATTCGGTGTCGACCTGGGCGCAGTGGCCGCGACCGGTCCGCACGGCCGTATCCTGAAAGAAGACGTGCAGGTCTACGTCAAGGCGATGATGCAGAAGGCCAAGGAGGCACCAGCAGCCGCTGGCGCAACCGGCGGCGCCGGCATCCCGCCGATCCCGGCCGTCGACTTCAGCAAGTTCGGTGAAGTGGAAGAAGTGGCCCTGACCCGCCTGATGCAGGTCGGTGCCGCCAACCTGCACCGCAGCTGGCTGAACGTGCCGCACGTGACCCAGTTCGATTCCGCCGACATCACCGAGCTGGAAGCCTTCCGCGTGGCGCAGAAGGCCGTGGCCGAGAAGGCTGGCGTCAAGCTGACCGTGCTGCCGCTGCTGCTCAAGGCCTGCGCCTTCCTGCTCAAGGAACTGCCGGACTTCAACAGCTCGCTGGCGCCAAGCGGCAAGGCCGTGATCCGCAAGAAGTACGTGCACATCGGCTTCGCCGTGGACACCCCGGACGGCCTGCTGGTCCCGGTGATCAAGAACGTCGACCAGAAGAGCCTGCTGCAACTGGCTGCCGAAGCCGCTGCACTGGCCGAGAAGGCGCGCACCAAGAAGCTGTCGGCCGACGACATGCAAGGTGCCTGCTTCACCATCTCCAGCCTCGGCCACATTGGCGGCACCGGCTTCACGCCGATCGTCAACGCGCCTGAGGTGGCTATCCTGGGCGTCTCCAAGGCGACCATGCAGCCGGTCTGGGATGGCAAGGCCTTCCAGCCGAAGCTGATGCTGCCGCTGTCGCTGTCCTACGATCACCGTGTGATCAACGGCGCTGCCGCCGCGCGCTTCACCAAGCGCCTGGGCGACGTGCTGGGCGACATCCGCACCATGCTGCTGTAAGGCGGCACACTGCCCCTCCTTGCGAGGGGCAGTACTCTTTTCGAGCTGCCACGCTCGTACCTCAACCCCGCCACCTGGCGGGGCTTTTTTTGCCTGTAGCAACGCATTCGCGGGCAAGCCCGCTCCCACAGGAGTGCGGTACCTGTGGGAGCGGGCTTGCCCGCGAATGGGCTGCAAGGCAGCCCAAATTCACACGCGGAACTAAGGATTTCATCCCAGCGGCCGAAAACATATACATGACATCCCTCATGGCCGCTTGCCAGCCTTGGGGACATGATGCAACCTTGCCAGATGCGTCGCCGCCCAGGCCGCGTCCCTTCTTCCAAGCGAGTCTTCGATGAAAAGCCAACCCGATGCCGCCAGCCGTGTGGCGGCCGAGGTCGTCAGGCAGCTTCCCGTGCCTTCGCGGCTCGGCATGCTGCGTTTCGAAAGGCTAAACGAGGCCACCTGGGCAATGCTCTACCTGGACCCCGCCTGCGAACGCCAGTTCGGCCTGGCCGCGTCGGAACTCTGCGCGCTGGTCGACGCGCCCTATGCCAGCCTGATGGAGCCCGAGGCGCGCTACCGGCTGCATGACGAGATCCAGCAGCAGCTCGGCAGCCGCGGCTACTACCGGGTGCGCTATACCCTGCATGGCAAGCCACGCGCCCTGCGCGTACTGGAAGCCGGCGAAGCCTTCAAGCAGCACAACCGCCAGCTGCTGCGCGGCTTCCTCACCGTGCTCGACGATGAAGACGTCGCCGAGCCAGGCGCCACCGACCTGGAGTCGCGCAACAACCGCCTGCAGCTGGCCTTGCACCTCAACCAGCGTGCCCAGCAGGAGCAGCTCGAACACCTGGACCGCGTGCGCGGCCAGCAGGACCTGATCCTGCGCCTCGCCCGCCAGCGCTACAGCGCCGAGAACTCGCTGCTCGAAGCCGCCCGGCTGATCACCCGCAGCGCCTGCGAGATCTACAAGGTCGACAGCGCCAGCATCTGGCACCTCGAAGGCCAGCGCCTCGAGCCGATCAGCGCCTGGCTGCGCCACGAGCAGGCCCACAGCCTGCCCGAGCCGATCGATGCCAGCCGCTTCCCCGATTACCTGGAAGCCCTGCACGCCAGCCGCGCCATCGACGCGCACAACGCCAACCATGACCCGCGCACCCGCGATCTGGCCGAGAGCCTGTACGCCGACAACAACGCCATGCTCGACGCCAGCATCCGCGTCGATGGCCAGGTGGTCGGCGTGCTGTGCCTGGAGCAGACCGGCCAGCCGCGGGCCTGGCAGTCGGACGAAATCGCCTTTGCCGGCGAGCTGGCCGACCAGTTCGCCCAGGTCATCACCAACCACAACCGGCGCACCGCCGCCAGCGCCCTGCACCTGTTCCAGCGCGCGGTGGAGCAAAGCGCCAGCGCCTTCCTGCTGGTCAACCGCGACGGCGTGGTGGAATACGTCAACCCGAGCTTCACGGCGATCACCCAGTACAGCACCGAGGAAGTCCAGGGCCACCACCTGGCCGAGCTGCCGGCCCTGGAAAACCTCAGCGAGCTGCTGTTCGACTCGCCGTCGAGCCTGGCCATGGGCAACAGCTGGCAGGGTGAATTCAAGAGCCGGCGCAAGAACCTCGAGCCCTACTGGGGCCAGCTGTCGATTTCCAAGGTGTACGGCGACAACCGCGAGCTGACCCACTACATCGGCATCTACGAAGACGTCACCCAGACCAAGCTCGCCCAGCAGCGCATCGAGCGCCTGGCCTACACCGACAACCTGACCAACCTGGGCAACCGCCCGGCGTTCATCCGCAACCTCGACGAGCGTTTCGCCCGCGATGGCGAGAACCCGATCTGCCTGCTGCTGGTGGACATCGACAACTTCAAGCGGATCAACGACAGCCTTGGCCACCAGACCGGCGACAAGCTGCTGATCAGCCTGGCCCGGCGCCTGCGCAACAGCCTCAGCCCCAATGGCATCCTCGCCCGCTTCGCCAGCAACGAGTTCGCCGTGCTGCTCGACGGCACCAGCCTGGAAGACGGCCAGGGCGTGGCCCAGCAGCTGCTGCGCACCCTCGACAAACCGATGTTCGTCGACAACCAGTTGATCAACGTCACCGCCTCCGTGGGCCTGGCCTGCGCACCGCTGCACGGCAGCGAGCCGGCGACCCTGATGAAGAACGCGGGCCTTGCCCTGCACAAGGCCAAGGCCAACGGCAAGCACCAGGTGCAGGTGTTCACCGAAGTGCTCAACGCCGAGGCCAGCTACAAGCTGTTCGTCGAGAACAACCTGCGCCGTGCCCTGACCCAGAACGAGCTGGAGGTGTTCTACCAGCCCAAGCTGTGCCTGCGCAGCGGCCGTCTGCTGGGCCTGGAGGCACTGCTGCGCTGGAACCACCCCGAACGCGGCATGATCCGCCCGGACCAGTTCATCAGCGTGGCCGAAGAAACTGGCCTGATCATCCCCATCGGCAAGTGGGTGGTGCGCCAGTCGTGCCGCATGAGCCTTGAGCTGCGCAAAGCCGGCCTGGGTGACCTGCACGTGGCCATCAACCTGTCGCCCAAGCAGTTCTCCGACCCAGACCTGGTTGCCTCGATCGGTTCGATCCTCAAGGAAGAAGCCCTTTCCCCGCACCTGCTGGAGCTGGAGCTGACCGAAGGCCTGCTGCTCGAGGCCACCGAAGACACCCACCGCCAGCTCGACGAACTCAAGGCCCTGGGCCTCACCCTGGCCATGGACGACTTCGGCACCGGCTACTCGTCGCTGAGCTACCTGAAGAAGTTCCCGATCGACATCATCAAGATCGACCGCAGCTTCATCAACGAGATCCCCGACAACCAGGACGACATGGAAATCACCTCGGCGGTGGTGGCCATGGCCCACAACCTCAAGCTCAAGGTGGTGGCCGAAGGCATCGAGACGCCGGAGCAGTTGGCGTTCCTGCGCCAGCACCGCTGCGACGTCGGCCAGGGCTACCTGTTCGACAGGCCGATCCCGGGCCGCGAGCTTGCGGAAAAACTCAAGCGCTACCCGCGCGGTCCAATGGCCTGACAGCAGCGTTATCCTCGGGCACTATAGAGCCCATTCGGGCCTCTTCGCGGGTAAACCCGCTCCCACAGGTACCCCACTGCATTTGAACCCTGTGCTGCCCCTGTGGGAGCGGGTTTACCCGCGAAGGCCCCAACACCTATCCAACTGAATAAACACAGAGGAACGGCCATGGTCCTGCGTTCGGAAATCCTGGTGAACAAAAATGTCATGCCTACCGCGGAGCAGGCCCTGCCTGGCCGCGAGGCGCCAATGTCCCTGCCCGAGTTCCATTACGTGTTCGAAGGCACCCCGCTGCTCGGCCCGTTCTTCGAGGGCAGCATCGATTTCGCCATCTTCGGCCTGGGTTGCTTCTGGGGCGCCGAGCGCCGCTTCTGGCAGCGTGAAGGCGTGGTCAGCACGGTGGTCGGCTATGCCGGCGGCTTCACCCCGAACCCGACCTACGAAGAAGTCTGCTCGGGCCTGACCGGCCACACCGAAGTGGTGCTGGTGGTGTTCGACAAGGACAAGGTCAGCTACCGCGAGCTGCTGGCGATGTTCTGGGAACTGCACAACCCGACCCAGGGCATGCGCCAGGGCAACGACATCGGCACCCAGTATCGCTCGGCCATCTACTGCACCAGCCCGGAACAGCTGGAACAGGCCAAGGCCAGCCGCGACGCCTTCCAGGCCGAGTTGGGCAAGGCCGGTTTCGGCGAGATCACCACCGAGATCGACCAGGCGCCGACCGTGTACTTCGCCGAGGCCTACCACCAGCAGTACCTGGCCAAGAACCCGGAAGGCTACTGCGGCATCGGCGGCACCGGCGTGTGCCTGCCACCGAGCCTGCAGGGCAACTGACATGAGCACGATGACCCTGTTCCATTCGCCGCTGTCGCCGTTCGTGCGCAAGGTCATGGTGGTGCTGCACGAGACCGGCCAGCTCGAGCGTGTCAGCCTGCAGCCGGTCAACGTCAGCCCGGTGAACGGCGACGCCCAGCTCAACCAGGGCAACCCGATCGGCAAGATCCCGGCCCTGCGTCTGGAAGACGGCACCGTGCTGCATGACAGCCGGGTGATCTGCGAGTACCTCGACCTGCAGCATGTCGGCATGCCGCTGCTGCCGCGCGAGGGCTCGGCGCGCTGGCGGCGCATGACCCTGGCCTCCCAGGCCGATGCGATCATGGATGCTGCGGTGTCGAGCCGTTACGAGAGCTTCCTGCGGCCTGAGGACAAGCGCTGGGATGGCTGGCTCGAGGCTCAAGGCGAGAAGATTCGCCGCAGCCTGGCGAACCTGGAGCAGGAGCACCTGGCCGAACTGGCCTCGGGGTTCGACCTGGCGGCGATTGGCGTGGCCTGTGCGCTGGGCTATCTGGACCTGCGCCAGCCTGGGTTCGGCTGGCGTGAGCGCCAGCCTGGATTGGCGGCGTGGTATGCCGAAGTGAGCCAGCGACCTTCGATGGTCGCAACAGCTCCTGTGGCGTGAAGGGCCTCTTCGCGGCGGTTCGGCGCCCCGATGAACCCGCTCCCACAGGTACGGCGCACATTTCGAATCTGGCGCTGTACCTGTGGGAGCGGGTTTACCCGCGAAGGCCTCACCTCGGTATCACAGGAAACAGCATCCCGATCCTGTAGGCCAACCAGCGCCCGATCTCTCTATCTTCCCTCATGCCGCCCTCCCCACCCGCGCCCAGTCCAGCCGACGGGTCAGCACCATGAACACCCCCAGCAAGCCAAAGCACAGCAACGACCCCATCAACAGCGCATAGTCCTCGGCACTGAGCAGCCCGTAGAGCATCGCGTACAGCGCCGCCAGCCCCGCCGCGAACCCTATCCCGCGCCCCAGGCTGTGCAGCACATGGCTCAGGTAGAAGCCCAGCAGCAATACACAGGCCGATGCCGACAGCCCATACGCCGGGCCAAAGCCGATGTGCTCGGACAGCGACAGCAGCAACAGGTAGAAGAACGCCAGCGCCACGCCGACCAGGGTGTACTGCACCGGGTGCACGCTGAGGTTCTTCAGCACCTCGAACAGGAAGAAACCGGCAAAGGTCAGGGCGATGAACAGCAAGGCGTACTTGATCGCCCGCTCGCTCTTGAGGTACTGGTCCACCGGGTCGACGAAACTCACGCCGAAGGTACGCTCGCTGAAGTCCGCGCATTGCCCGCCGGTGGCGCACTGGCGCACGGCATCTTCCAGGTTGGTGGCGAAGAACGAGGTCTGCCAGTGGGCAGTGAAGCCTTTTTCATCGATGTCACGCCGGCTGGGCAGGTAGCTGCCGACAAAGCTTGGGTGCGGCCAGTTGGCGCGCATGTCGACGCTGCTGGTGCGCCCCACCGGCAACAGGTGCAGTTGCCCGGTACCCTGCAGGGCCAGGTCGAAGCCGTAGCTGAACTCGCGAGCCTGCTGGCCATCGAGTTGCGGCAACGCCACGCGCACGCCGCTACGCAGCCAGTCCAGGCCGGTGCCGGCCTCGAACGGCAGGCGCTGATCGTCGAAGCTCAGTTCCAGGGCATTGCCGATGCCGCGGATATCGCTGATACCGACCACCATGAACGGCTTGTCGAAGCGATAGTCGTCGAGGTCCTTGTCGATGCCCCAGTGCTGCGGCAGCTTGAAGCGCCCGGCGATCCGGCCCTTGGCGTGAAACAGCCGGGCCTGGTAGATGCCACGCGAACGCAGCTCGGTGTCCACGCCGAGGTCGGCGTCGAAGGTTTCCGGGAGAAAGTACAGGTGGCCGCTGAGGGTGCTGGTTTCCTGCACGCTGTGGCCGTCCTTCTCGATCCAGCGGCGCTCGTACTTGCGGTACGGCACCACCAGCAGCGGGCCGCTGATCTGCTGGTCGTAGCTGGCGCTCTGGGCGATGTCGTGGAGCACGCCGTCACGCAGGTTCTGGCGCTCGCTGATCAGCCCGCCAATCATCAGCAACGGGATCAACAGCAGCAGTGTGAGCAAGGCGATGGTGCCGAGCTTGTAGGCGAGGGTCTTGTTCATGGGGCCTCCTGTGGCAGTGGGCGCAGTGTCTGCGCCTTGCGTGGAGGCTTTATGGAGACCGTGTGTGGATCTGGTGTTTTTGGCTCAGCCGATACGCCGCGCGGGCAACCACAACCGTACTCGCACCCCGCCCTCGACGTTCTCCACCGCCAGCGCCCCGCCATGCAACTGCATCACCTCGGCCACGAAGTTCAGCCCAAGGCCGGTGCTCTTGCGCCCGCCCCCAGGCCTTGGCAGCGAGTAGAACCGTTCGCTGACGCGGTCCAGGGCGTACGCCGGTATCGCCTCGCCCTGGTTGAACACGCTCAGCGCCACCCGCCCCGCCTCACGCTCCAGCTCGAACAGCAGCGTGCCTCCCGCCGGGGTGAAGTCCAGCGCGTTGTCGAGCAGGTTGGCCAGTGCCTGGCGCATCAGGAATGGGTCGCACAGCAAGCGCAGGCCCACCGGCAACCGCTGACGCACGTGCAGGCCGCTGACCTCGATACGCGCCGCATGGGCCAGCAGCAACTCGTCGACCAGGGCCGCCAGGCCAACCTGCTGCTCATCCTCCAGCGCCTGCATCTGCTCGACCCTGGCCAAATTGAGCAAGCGCTCGATCATCTGCTGCAAGCGCTCGCTCTCGCGCTCGATATTGCCGGCGAAACGTGCCCGCTGTTCGGCGGGCATGTCGCCCTGCAGCAGCTCCGACGCCCCACGGATCGCCGCCAGCGGGCTTTTCAGTTCGTGGGTCAAGGTGTGCACATAACGCTCGACGTAGGCCTTGCCCTCCAGTTGCGTACGCATGCGCTCCACCGCCTCGGCCAGGTGCGCCAGCTCGCCGCCCTTGTAGTAGGGCAGCGCCGCACGCTCACCCTCGCTGACGGCCTGGGCATAACGCGCCAGCCGGCGCAGCGAGCGCACCAGCCACCAGGACAGCGCCGCACCAATCAGCAGGCCGAAGACGATCAGCCCCAACCCCAGGGTCAACAGCCGCCGTTCGGAGCGGTCGACGTAGGGCTGCAACGAGCTGTTGGGCTTGGCGACGGTGACCACGCCGATGATCTTGCCTTCATCGACGATCGGCGCCGCCACGTGCATCACCGAGGTATTTTCATCCTCCTCGACACTGCGCGTGGACCGGGCGCCGTACTGGCCGCGCAGGGTCAGGTAGACGTCGTTCCACTTCGAATAGTCCTTGCCCAGGTCCTGGCCAAAGGAGTCGAGCAGGACGATGCCGTGGGCATCGGTGACGTAGATGCGGTGGCTGACCTGGGTCTTTTCCAGGCCCCAGATCTGCGCACCGGGGCTGCGCAGGCCATAGGCCTTGAGCACCTCGGGCAAGCGACTGTGGGCCAGGGTACCGGCCTTGACGTCATCGTGGAGGATTTCCGCCAGCAGGTTGGCGGTGTCGACCAGGGTTTCCTCGGAGGACTGGCGCACCACCGGGCGGATCTGCTCGCGCACGGTGTTGAGCAGGAAGTAGCCGGCCAGGCCGACGAACAGGAAGTACACCAGGAAAATGCGGATGCCCAGGCGCATCAGGCGTTGTCCGGGCTGTAGCTGTAGCCCAGGCCGCGGTGGGTCTGGATCGGCTCGGCGTCGGCGGCCACCAGGCGCAGCTTGGCCCGCAGGCTCTTGATATGGCTGTCGATGGTACGCTCGTAGCCCACGTCGGAGGCCACGCCCAGGCCGTCGAGCAACTGCTCGCGGCTGAACACCCGCTGGGGCTGCTCCAGCAGGCATTGCAGCAGGCGGAATTCGTGGCGGGTCAGGGCCAGCGGCTGGCCGCGGTAGCTGATCTGCATGCGCAGGGTGTCGAGCTGGAACAGCGACGCTTCAGCCACCGGCTCGGGACGCGGCGCCATGCGCTTGAGGATCGCCCGCACCCGGGCCGCCACTTCCCGTGGGCTGAAGGGTTTGACCACGTAATCGTCGGCGCCGATCTCCAGGCCCACCACCCGGTCGATCTCGCCGTCGCGGGCACTGAGGAACATCACCGGCACCTCGCTGAAGCGGCGCAGCTGGCGACAGGTCTCGAAACCGCTGATATCGGGCAGGCCGATGTCGAGGATGATCAGGTCGGCGGGGCGCAGGCGCTGCTGCTCGAGGGCGGCGCTGCCCAGGCTCACCCATTCGGTGCTGTGGCCGTCGGCCTGCAGGGCATAGACCAGGGTGTCGGCGATCGCGGCTTCGTCTTCGACGATGAGAATGTGAGGCATGGCATCCGGCCTTGCTGGGAGCTGGGTTGGCCATTTAAGCAAGTTTCAGGGACGACGCAATCTTTCCTTTGTAGGAGCGGCCTTGTGTCGCGAAAGGGCTGCGTAGCGGCCCCGGGGGTTCAGCATCACAGCAAACATCGCCGGGGCCGCTCTGCGGCCCTTTCGCGACACAAGGCCGCTCCTACAGGTCAGCAATCAGGCGTGCCAGCCGTGAAGCGCTTGGCCGGGTTGACCGCCGCCTTGAACTCGCGCAGCGCCTTGGCGCCCACCAGCAGCGGATAGTTGAAGTTGCTGCGGTCAACCAGGTTGACCTCCACGGTACGCTTCACGTCACCCAGGCACAGCTCCAGGTCGACCACCGGGCGCTTGGCGCTCTCCGGCGCATCGCCCTCTTCCTCGTCGTCGGCACGGCCCTTGATCTTGCTGATGCGCGAGACCTGGTGCTCGTACACCTTGCCGTCGGCATCCTTGGTCGCCAGGCGGAAGCGCACCCATTCCTCGCCATCGCGCTTGAACAGCTCGATATCCTTGGCCGACAGCGACGCGGTGTAGGCGCCGGTGTCCATCTTGGCCTTCAGGGTCTGGCCCAGCTCGGGCAGCGCGATGTTCTCGTAGCGGCCATACAGCGTGGGCTCGGCGGCCATCACCGGCAACGCCAACAGCGACAACAGGGCAAGCAGAGATTTCACAGGCAGGCTTCCTTGAAAAGGGTCAGTGCTTAGACTGCACTGGCAGGATAGGTTCGCTGTCACAAGGTTAACCAACAAATTGTGAAACATTTGTCCCCGCCGCCGGGCACTGGGCATTTGGCGATGGCCACGGCGCTGCTTATCATGGCGCCCTGCTCACTTCCCACAACAAGAGTTACTTTATGCGTCGCCTGTTTACCGGCATGTTCACGACCCTCCTGCTGCTGATCAACACCGTGGTCATGATCTGCCCGCTGCTGATCTTCGCCCTGCTCAAACTGGTCCTGCCGGGCCGTGGCCGTGACTACGCCTCGGCGGCAGTGATGTGGGTCGCCGAAGCCTGGTCGGAGATCGACAAGGCCATCTTCGCCCTGTGCATCCCCACCCAATGGGACATCCGCGGCGTCGAGAACCTGCGCACGGACACCTCGTACCTGGCCGTCAGCAACCACCAGACCTGGGTCGACATCCCGGCCTTGATCGAGAGCCTCAACCGCCGCACACCGTTCTTCAAATTCTTCCTCAAGAAGGAGCTGATCTGGGTGCCACTGCTGGGCCTGGCGTGGTGGGGCCTGGATTACCCGTTCATGAAGCGCTACAGCAAGGCCTTCCTGGACAAGCACCCGCAACTCAAGGGCAAGGACCTGGAAATCACCAAGGCCGCCTGCGAGCTGTTCAAGCGCCAGCCGGTGACCGTGGTCAACTACCTCGAAGGCACCCGCTTCAGCGAGGCCAAGCGCCTGGAGCAACGCTCGCCGTATCGCCATCTGCTCAAGCCCAAGGCCGGTGGCGTGGCTTTCGTGCTGGCGGCGCTGGGCGAGCAACTGGATGCACTGCTGGACGTGACCATCGTCTATCCCGGCAAGCAGGCGCCGGGGTTCTGGGATTTGCTCAATGGCAGCATCAGCCGGGTGATTATCGACATTCAGGTGCGTGAGCTGGACCCGGTGCTGTGGGCGGGGGATTACGAGAACGATCCTGAATTCCGCCAGACCGTGCAGGCCTGGGTGAACCAGTTGTGGCTCGACAAGGATCAGCGGATCGAGCAACTGCGGGCGGAAATGGGCTGAGGTCATTGCTGCTTGTGCCGGCCTCTTCGCGGGTAAACCCGCTCCCACAGAGGCCCGCACAGGGCGGCCCATGGCCCGATTAAAACCCAGGCTAATAATCAGAATAAGTAATACTTTTTTGTCATCACCCACCCAAGTGGATAAAAATCGACCAAAGCACAACTACAAAAAAGCCAGGATCGATCGATGGCCCACCCACCCAGCTCCAACTCCGCCCAACTGCGTCGCGTCCTCGGCCTCCCCGCCCTGGTGTTCTTCGGCCTGGTGTACATGGTCCCGCTGACCATCTTCACCACCTACGGCATCGTCACCGAGCTCACCGGTGGCCGCACCGCCAGCGCCTACATGGTCACCTTGCTGGCCATGCTGTTCACCGCCGCGTCCTACAGCTTCATGGTCAAACGCTTCCCGGTCGCGGGCTCGGCGTACTCCTACACCAACATGGCCTTCGGCCCCAATGCCGGTTTCCTCGCCGGCTGGTCGCTGCTGCTCGACTACCTGTTCCTGCCGATGATCAATTACCTGTTGATCGGCCTGTTCCTCAACATCGCCTTCCCGGCCATCCCGGCCTGGTCGATCGCGCTGGCCTCGATCGTGCTGGTGACGGTGCTCAACGTGGTCGGCATCCATTCGGTGGCCAAGACCAGCAACCTGATCGTCGGCGCGCAGATCGTCTTCATCTTCGTGTTCGTCGCCCTGTCCTGCCAGTCGCTGGCCGGCCAGCCGCTGGACCTGCTGTCCCCCCTGACGGGCGACGGTTCCCAGCCGGGCTTTGCCCCGATCATGGCTGGTGCGGCGGTGCTATGCCTGTCGTTCCTGGGCTTCGATGCCGTTTCGACCCTGGCCGAGGAATGCCGCGATGCCCGCCGCGACGTGCCACGGGCGATCATCCTCACCACCCTGGTGGCCGGTGTGCTGTTCACCGTGCTGGCCTACGTCAGCCAGCTGGTGCTGCCGGGCAGCACCTTCGCCAATGCCGATGCTGCGGCCAACGAGGTGATGTTCAAGGCCGGCGGGCAGTTCCTCGCCAACTTCTTCACCGCCGCCTACGTCGCCGGCAGCCTGGGTTCGGCGCTGGCCTCGCAGGCGGCGGTGTCGCGCATCCTGTTCACCATGGGCCGTGACAACGTGCTGCCACGGCGCAGCTTTGGTTACCTGTCGCCGCGCTTCGGCACGCC
This sequence comes from Pseudomonas sp. NPDC089401, assembly GCF_044749485.1. Taxonomy (NCBI): domain Bacteria; kingdom Pseudomonadati; phylum Pseudomonadota; class Gammaproteobacteria; order Pseudomonadales; family Pseudomonadaceae; genus Pseudomonas; species Pseudomonas sp. NPDC089401. The sequence goes on from NZ_JBIVIA010000002.1 coordinate 131,967, forward strand.
GGTGGTCGCCATCTTGCTGGTGTCGGCGTTCTCGTTGCTGGCACTGGTGATCGACCTGGCCACGCTCGCCTCGCTGATCAGCTTCGGCGCACTGGTGGCGTTCTCGGCGGTGAACCTGGCGGTGGTGAAGACCCACCTGATGGGCGCTGATGCCCAGCGTAATCTCAAGGGGCTGCTGTGCTATGGCGTGGTGCCGCTGGTGGGGATGGCGCTGACCTTGTGGCTGTGGACCAGCCTGTCGTCGCTGACCCTGGTCATCGGCCTCTGCTGGTTCGCCCTGGGCCTGGCGTATCTGGCCGTGCTGACATCAGGCTTCCGCCGCCCGGTTCAGTTGGTGGAATCCTTGTAGGAGCGGCCTTGCGTCGCGAAAGGGCCGCGCAGCGGCCCCAGCGATGTTTGCATCAACACTGAATCCTGGCCTGCCGACCCGGTGTCTGGCTTCAGACCGACGGCTGAGCCAACGGCGCTGGCGTCGTCCACAGGCTGCCCAGGTTCTGCAGCAACGACCCGGCAATGCCCTGCTGCCCCAGGTACTGGAGGATCAGCGGGGCGAACTGGCCGATCATGCCGGTATCCATCCCCAGCGCCTTGAACGCGGCGTCCAGGTCGGTACGGTTTTCCACATCGTTGCCCAGCGCCTGATCCAGGGCCGACTGGCTGCCCTTGTTGCTGCCCAGCAGATCGCCCAACCCGCTCAACCCACCCAGGGCATTGGCCCCCGACAACAGGTCGAGGCCCGGCACCGCCTTGGTCAGCTGGCCATAGTCGTCGCTGCTGAGGTTGTTGCGCGCCAGCCCGAGCATGGCCCCTGCGCCACCCACCGCCTGTTCCGGGGTGATGTTCAGCTGGCTGCCCAGGGTGTTGAGCAGGTTGGCCTGCCCCGCCGGGGCCTGCACCTGGCCTTGCTGTTGGTTCTGCATGGAGGACACGGCGTTGGCCGCGTCGCCGAGGTTGAAGGCGAACACCGGGCTTGCGGCCAGGGTCATCAGGGTTGCCAGGGTGAATGCTTTCATCGGGAGGGACCTCGTCGGCCGGGATGGCCGGGGAAACGAGGCTTTGGACTGGAACCCAAGAGGTTTGTTCCACCTCTCCGACAAACGAAGGCACATAGGAGAAAACTTCCCCATGATGTCAAAAATGGATTTTCAGACAAAATTGACATAAAATCTATTTTTCGAATAGCAGGGGTCGTTATGCTAATCAAATATGGTTTCAAAAACTTCTTTTCGTTCAAAGAAGAATCTTTCATTTCGTTTGAACTCGACAAAAATGTTCCAGATGATGTTTCTCAGGGACGAAGCTTCACAACGATAATGGGTATTAAAGGCGCCAATTCATCAGGCAAGACCAATATCATCAAGGCTCTCAGTTTTTTATCTGAGTTCATCACTTCATCCTCAAATAAAGAGAAATATAAACTCGCAGCATTTCCATTCTTTGACAGCAAAGAAAAAACTTTCCTCTATGCGGAGTTAGGGCACGCAGGAAAACAGTATAGATACGAAGTCGAAATATTTGAAAAAGAAGTCATATCAGAAAAAGTATTCAGAAAAAATCGGAAATGGGTACCCATACTTTCCAGAGAAAAAACAGACATTACCTATGCGATATCTGATTTCGAAAAGTCAAAAGAAATAAAAATCAGTAAAGACGCCTCTGCAATCAGCACACTTAGCAACTTCAGAATGTTCGATAGCATGCTGGACCTCAAAAATATATATGACTGTTTTGACAATGTCATTTACAACGTCAGCGCCAGTGATGGAATGCTCCCTATACCGACAGATTTCCGCAAAGTTTCAGGAATCTACAATATAGACAAGAGAATTTTCGAGTTCACGAAATCATTTCTTCAAAAAGCTGATCCAACCTTGATCGATATAGAAATCAATCAAGATGTTGATAAGGACGGAGAAGAGCGCTTTACTCCAATCTTTATACACCAATATGCTGACAACCGTAAAAAACTACAATTCCGTGATGAGTCCAGCGGTACAAAAACTCTTTATATAATGCTTTGTGCCTATCAATGGGTAATCTACAAAGGCGGCGTACTAGCGCTAGACGAGTTTGACATACACTTGCACGCCATGTTACTTCCACATATCCTTAAGCTTTTCACTGATCCGGAAAACAACAGCAAAAACTCTCAATTCATCTTCACAGCCCACAACACTGAAATCATTGATGAACTGGGAAGATATAGAACGACTCTAGTCAACAAAGAAGACTGCGAAAGTTATTGCTATCGTCTCGATGAAATTGGTGGTCAAATACTTCGCAACGACCGTCCCATTTCCCCGATATACACAAAAGGGCTTATTGGGGGGACACCTCAATTATGAACCTGAAAAAAACAAAATTTCTAAAAAGTATTCCAACCACTGACATAGAAAGCAGCGAATTGGTCAGGATGCTTAAGTTTAACTTCCAATTTTTTGATGGCGAGCAAGACTGGGGAAGTTCATTCGACGACCTTACCGCTGATGCGTCGATTAAGCTATTAAAAAAACTTAAGGATTTTTCAGGAAAATCATTGAATGACTGGGCTAAGGAAAACGCTGGCGGGAACGGGCTCACCGTTTATGCACGCTATGACGACTTCCCCAAAAATTCAGACTTTAAGCACCCGATCCATGTGCCACATGACGTGCTATGGGGGCGTTTCAGGCTAGGCAATAAATACAGGCTGGCCGGCTTTGTTATCCCCGATACGCTTCATGGGCAAACCAGAGGTGGCTTTCACTTTGATAAAAACACTTTTTACGTAGTATTTATCGACATGGAGCACCGCTTCTACAAAAAGGAAAAACCATAGTGCGCTGCACATAACGTCATGTGAAACTTAGTCTTGAAAAAATGTCTTAAAAAACCCCTCACTTGGAGGGGTTCATTTCAGATCTGTCAGGCCGCGCCCCACATCTTGTGCGGGTCAATCACGAATTTCTTCGGCACGCCGGCATCGAACTCGCCATAGCCTTCCGGCGCCTGGTCGAGGTTGATCACCTGCACACCCACCACTTCGGCGATGTTGATGCGGTCCCACATGATCGCCTGCATCAGCTGGCGGTTGTACTTCATGGTCGGGGTCTGGCCGGTGTGGAAGCTGTGCGACTTGGCCCAGCCCAGGCCGAAGCGGATGCTCAACGCGCCGATCTTGGCGGCGGCGTCCACCGCACCCGGGTCCTCGGTCACGTACAGGCCTGGGATACCGATGCTGCCGGCCACACGGGTCACCTGCATCAGCGAGTTCAGCACGGTAGCCGGTGCCTCGTGCTTGGCACCTTCGTGGCCATGGCCGCGGGCCTCGAAGCCGACGGCGTCGACGGCGCAGTCCACTTCCGGCTCGCCGAGGATGTCGACGATCTGCTCGTGCAGCGGGGTGTCCTTGGACAGGTCGACCACTTCGAAGCCCTGGGACTTGGCGTGGGCCAGGCGGGCCGGGTTGAGGTCGCCGACGATCACGCAGGCGGCGCCCAGCAGGCGGGCCGAGGCAGCGGCGGCCAGGCCGACCGGGCCGGCACCGGCAACGTAGACGGTGCTGCCTGGGCCTACACCGGCGGTAACGGCGCCGTGGTAGCCGGTCGGCAGGATGTCGGAGAGGCAGGTCAGGTCGCGGATCTTCTCCATGGCCTTGTCGCGATCCGGCAGTTTCAGCAGGTTGAAGTCGGCGTAAGGCACCAGCACGTACTCGGCCTGGCCACCGGTCCAGTCGCCCATGTCGACATAGCCGTAGGCACCGCCGGCGCGGGCCGGGTTGACGGTGAGGCAGACGCCGGTGTGCATCTCTTTGCACGAGCGGCAGCGGCCGCAGGCGACATTGAACGGTACCGACACCAGGTCGCCGATCTTCAGGCGTTCGACATCACGCCCCAGCTCGACGATTTCACCGGTGATTTCGTGGCCCAGGACCAGGCCGACCTGGGCAGTGGTGCGGCCGCGGACCATGTGCTGGTCGGAGCCGCAAATGTTGGTGGAGACCACCTTGAGGATCACGCCGTGCTCGATCTTCTTGCCGCGTGGGTCTTGCATTTTCGGGTAGTCGATCTTCTGCACCTCGACCTTGCCCGCGCCGAGATACACCACTCCACGATTGCCAGACATGCTCTTACCTCGCTTGATTTTTTATGTATGCAGCGGTGGTGAACGCGCCGCCGTCCATGGGCGGCTTGTGTTACTGGAATGCAGGGAATTGTGGGCCGGATACGGCGATTTGCACTGACTGGAAACGACAGGGGGATGCCTTTTAGCGGCAGAGGTGTCGCTGGGGAACAAGAGAGGTGGTGGCCTGTTCTGGCCTCTTCGCGGCTAAAGCCGCTCCCACAGGTACTGCACAGCATTCGAAATCTGTGCAGTACCTGTGGGAGCGGCTTTAGCCGCGAAGAGGCCGGTACAGGCGTTAGAGAACGACTGTCCGGTTGGCGTTGAGGAACACCCGCCGCTCGATGTGGTAACCGACCGCGCGCGCCAGGGTAAGGCACTCGATATCCCGCCCCTTGGCGATCAGGTCTTCCGGGTAATGGCTGTGGTCCACCACCTCGACGCCCTGGGCAATGATCGGCCCTTCGTCGAGGTCGTTGTTGATATAGTGCGCCGTGGCGCCGACCATCTTCACGCCCTTGTTGTAGGCCTGGTGATAAGGCTTGGCGCCCTTGAAACCCGGCAGCAACGAGTGGTGGATGTTGATCGCCCAGCCATCCAGGCGCCGGCACAGCTCCGGCGACAGCACTTGCATGTAGCGGGCCAGCACCACCAGCTCGGCCCCGGTCTCCTCGATCACCTGGATCACCTTGCGCTCCTGCGCCGGTTTGTCGTTCGGATCGAGGGCGAAGTGGTAGTAGGGAATCTTGTGCCAGTGCGCCAAGGGTTCGAGGTCGGGGTGGTTGGACACCACCGCGACCACGTCCATGGCCAGTTGGCCGATGCGCTGGCGATACAGCAGGTCGTTCAGGCAATGGTCGGCCTTGGACACCATGATCACCACCTTGGGGCGGTGATTGGGCGCGGTCAGCTCGAAGGTCATGCCAAACGCTTCGCTGCGCTCGGCGAGGCCGGCGCGCAAGCCTGCCTCGTCGAAATCGTCCGGCTGGCGGAACTCCACGCGAATGAAGAAACGCCCCGACAGCCGGTCATCGAAGGAGTGGTGCTCGGTGACGTAGCAGCGCTGCTCGTAGAGGTAACGCGTCACCACGTCGACGGTGCCGAGCATGCTCGGGCAGTCGGCGGTGAGAATCCAGGTATCCGGTGCCCGACTCATGTCCGCTCTCCTTACGCCTCGATGCTCAGGCCGTATTCGGCCGAAGCGTCCTGCAGCCACAGCCACCAGTAATCGGAGAAGCTGCGGCGGATCACCAGTTCCCAGGTGTCTTCGGCGGTGCGGCGGATCACCAGTTGCGACTTGGCGAACACGGTGCCGACAGCCTTGCCGACCGGGAAGTTGTTCGGGTGGACATCATAGCTGGTGGACTTCATCAGCACTTCGCGCACGTTCGGGCCGCGCAGTTCCAGCAGGCTCTGCCCGCCGCTGACGTTGACCACCTGGATGTGCTGGCCATCGAGGGCCGCGCGCAGCTTCTGCTCGACCGCCAGTTCCTGGCCGCCGGGGACGATCAGCAGCCACTCGTCGGGGCCGACCCACTGCAGCGAGGTGTCACCGTTGGCGACCACGGTCAGGGCTACCGGCAGCTCCAGGCCCAGGGCCTTGTGCACGCCGGCGGCGAACTCGGGGTTGTGGCCATCGCCACGGATGGTCAGGTGCCCGAGGAATTTCTTTTCCCGCAGGGTCACGCCTGCGTTCTTGCGGCCTTTGCCAACCAGGCTGGCCAGGTCGGCGTGGTGCAGTGGCGACTGGGCCTTGGCCTCGGCGCCGGGGTTTTGCTGGAAGACGTTGATAGCGCTCATTTCTTACCTGCCTTGAATTCTGTAGGTCGCATGCGGTGCTATGGCTGGTGGTGCTTCCTGTGGGAGCGGGTTTACCCGCGAATGCGATGGTGGATTCACCGCCCTCTTCGCGGGTGAACCCGCTCCCACAGAGACCTCATTCCCAACTCAGCACCGTGTGCCATCCGGGGCCTTAGACGTTCTGCCGCTCACCCTTCGGATCGAAGAACACCGAAGACACGATTTCCGCCTCGATCACGCTGCCATCGGCCTGCGGCGAGTACACCCGCTCGCCCATGCGCTTGAGGCCGCCCTTGACCACGCCCATGGCGAACGAATAGCCCAGGGAGTTGGAGGCGTAGCTGGAGGTGACGTGGCCGACCATGTCCATCGGGATCGGCTGCTTCGGATCGAACACCAGCTGGGCGCCTTCGGGCAGCCATTTGGTCGGGTCGATCGGCTTCAGGCCCACCAGCTGCTTGCGGTTCTCGCGCACGCAGTCCTCGCGGTTCATGCCACGCAGGCCGATCCACGAGAACGGCTTGTTGCGGCCCACGCACCAGCTCATGTTGAGGTCGTCCGGGTTCATCGAGCCATCGGTGTCCTGGCCAACGATGATGAAGCCCTTCTCGGCGCGCAGCACGTGCATGGTCTCGGTGCCGTACGGGGTCAGGTTGTACTTCTTGCCCGCCTCGATGATCTGTTCCAGCACGCCCATGGCGTAGTTGGCCTGCACGTTGACTTCGTACGACAGCTCGCCGGTGAACGAGATGCGGAACACGCGGGCCGGCACGCCGCCGACGTTGCCTTCCTTCCAGGTCATGAACGGGAAGGCTTCCTTGTCCATGTCGATGTCGGTCAGCTCGCTGAGCAGCTTGCGGCTGTTCGGCCCGGACAGGGTCATGGTCGCCCAGTGGTCGGTGACCGAGGTGAAGTACACCTTCAGTTCCGGCCATTCGGTCTGGTGGTACAGCTCCATCCACTGCAGCACGCGGGCCGCGCCGCCGGTGGTGGTGGTCATGATGAAGTGGTTGTCGCCGACACAGGCGGTGACGCCGTCGTCGAAGACCATGCCGTCTTCCTTGCACATCAGGCCGTAGCGGGCCTTGCCCACGTCGAGCTTGGTCCAGGCGTTGGTGTAGATGCGGTTGAGGAATTCACGCGCGTCCGGGCCCTGGATGTCGATCTTGCCCAGGGTCGAGGCGTCCAGCAGGCCCACGCTGTCGCGCACGGCCTTGCACTCGCGGGCCACGGCGGCATGGATGTCTTCACCGGCTTTGGGGAAGTACCACGGGCGCTTCCACTGGCCGACGTCCTCGAACTCGGCGCCGTTCTTCACGTGCCAGGCATGCAGGGCGGTGAAGCGCACGGGCTCGAACAGGTGACCACAGTGGCGACCGGCTACCGCGCCGAAGGTCACCGGCGTGTAGTTCGGGCGGAACATGGTGGTGCCCATTTCCGGGATGGTGATGCCGATCGAACGGGCGGCGATGGCCAGGCCGTTGATGTTGCCCAGTTTGCCCTGGTCGGTACCGAAGCCCAGCGCGGTGTAGCGTTTCACGTGCTCGACCGACTCGAAGCCTTCGCGGGTGGCCAGTTCGATACCGGCGGCGGTCACGTCATTCTGTTGGTCGACGAACTGCTTGGGCCCTTTGGTGCCTTTATCGTGCGGCACCTGGAACAGTGCCACGGTGGCCTCTTCCTTGCGTGCAACGGTTTTCGGCAAGGTGCCAACGGTAGCCTTGAAGCCTGCTTCGGTAGCTGCGCGCACGCCGCCTTCGAAGCCATCGGCAATCACGTCGCCCAGGGCGTAAACGCCGTTGATACCACCCACGCACTCGCGTTTCTGCGGCGCATCGCCCGGCACGAAGCCGAGGATGTCGTCACGCCATACCGGGCGACCGCCCAGGTGCGAAGCCAGGTGGACGATCGGGCTGTAGCCGCCGGACGTTGCGATCAGGTCGCACTCGAGGGTTTCGCCCGGGCTGGTGACTTTGTGCGCCTGCACGTCGATGGCTGCCACGCGGGCGCCGGTCACGTGCTTGCTGCCTTTGGCCTCGACCACGGCGCTGGAGGTGAGGATGCGGATGCCTTTGGCACGCGCTTCTTCAACCAACGAACCCCGTGGGTTGTGGCGGGCATCGGCGATGGCGACCACTTGCAGGCCAGCGTCGTGCCAGTCCAGCGCGGCGCGGTAGGCGTGGTCGTTGTTGGTCGACAGCACCAGCTTGCGGCCCGGGGCCACGCCGTAGCGGCGCACGTAGGTGGAAACAGCACCGGCCAGCATGTTGCCCGGCACGTCGTTGTTGCCGTACACCAGCGGACGCTCGTGGGCGCCGGGCGCCAGTACCACACGCTTGGCGCGCACGCGGTGCACGCGGTGGCGGACCTGGCCGATCGGCGCGCGGTCGCCGAGGTGGTCGGTGAGGCGCTCGTGGATGGTCAGGAAGTTGTGGTCGTGGTAGCCGTTGACCGTGGCGCGTGGCAGCAGGGTCACTTCCGGCAGGCTTTCCAGCTCCTTGACCACGGCGTTGACCCAATCGGCGGCAGGCTTGCCGTCGAGGGTTTCGCGGGAGTCGAGCAGGCTGCCGCCGAACTCTTCCTGCTCGTCGGCCAGGATCACCCGGGCACCGCTGCGCGCGGCGGCCAGGGCGGCGGCCAGGCCAGCCGGGCCGGCACCGACGATCAGCACGTCGCAGTGCTGGTTCATGTAGTCGTAGCTGTCCGGGTCGTTCTGCAGCGGCGCGCGGCCCAGGCCTGCGGCCTTGCGGATGTACTTCTCGTAGGTCATCCAGAACGATTTCGGGTACATGAAGGTTTTGTAGTAGAAGCCCGGCGGCATCATGCTGCCGCCAACCTTGCCGAGGATGCCCATGACGTCGTTGTTGACGTTCGGCCAGCCGTTGGTGCTGGTGGCGACCAGGCCTGCGTACAGCGCCTGCTGGGTGGCACGCACGTTGGGGATCTGGGTGGCTTCGCTGGAGCCGATCTGCAGGATGGCGTTCGGCTCTTCGGTGCCGGCGGCGATGATGCCGCGCGGACGCGAGTACTTGAAGCTGCGGCCGACGATGTCGACGCCGTTGGCCAGCAACGCGGCGGCCAGGCTGTCACCGGCATAGCCCTGGTAGGTCTTGCCGTTGAAGCTGAAGTTCAGGACCTTGCTGCGGTCGATGCGGCCGCCGCTGGCGAGGCGATAGGTCTGGCTCATACTTTTTCCCCTTGGCCTTTGACGGTCGACGGTGCGCTGCTCTGCTTGCCGGCTTCGGTCACTTGCGGCTTCTCGCCAATCTTGTAGGTTTCCAGAATTTCGTAGGTCACGGTGTTGCGGGTGACGTTGAAGTACTGACGGCAGCCGGCGACGTGGTCCCACAGTTCGTGGTGAATACCGCGTGGGTTGTCACGGTAGAACATGTAGGTGCCCCACTCTTCGTCGGAGCAGGCGGCAGGGTCCAGCGGGCGGGCGATGTGCGCCTGGCCAGAGGCGTGGAACTCTTCTTCGGAGCGCAGCTCGCCGCAATGGGGACAGAAAATATGCAACATGACGGTGGCTCCGGTTAGTGGGCGACGGCGGCGGCGCCGTGTTCGTCGATCAGTGCGCCGTTGTAGAAACGGTCCATGGAGAACGGCGCGGCCAGTGGGTGCATTTCGCCCTTGGCCAGGCTCGCGGCGAAGACGTTGCCCGAACCTGGAGTGGCCTTGAAGCCGCCGGTGCCCCAACCGCAGTTGAAGAACATGTTCTTGACCGGGGTCTTGGTGATGATCGGGCACGCGTCCGGCGAGGTGTCGACGATGCCGCCCCACTGGCGGTTCATGCGCACGCGCGAGAGGTTGGGGAACATCTCGACGATGGCCTGCAGGGTGTGCTCGATCACCGGGTACGAACCGCGCTGGCCGTAGCCGACCCAGCCGTCGATGCCGGCGCCGATCACCAGGTCGCCCTTGTCGGACTGGCTGATATAGCCGTGCACGGCGTTGGACATGATCACGCTGTCGATGATCGGCTTGATCGGCTCGGAGACCAGCGCCTGCAGCGGGTGCGATTCCAGCGGCAGGCGGAAGCCGGCGAGCTTGGCCATGTGCCCGGAGTTACCGGCGGTGACCACGCCGACGCGCTTGGCGCCGATGAAGCCTTTGTTGGTTTCCACGCCGATGACCGCACCGTTTTCCTTGCGGAATCCGATCACTTCGGTCTGCTGGATCAGGTCCACGCCCAGGGCGTCGGCGGCACGGGCGAAGCCCCAGGCCACGGCGTCGTGGCGGGCTACGCCGCCACGGCGTTGTACGGTAGCGCCGAGGATCGGGTAGCGGGTGTTCTTCGAGCAGTCCAGGTACGGGATTTCCGCCGCGACCTGGGCGGTGTTGAGCAGCTCGCCATCGACGCCGTTGAGGCGGTTGGCGCTGACGCGGCGCTCGGAGTCACGCATGTCCTGCAGGGTGTGGCAAAGGTTGTAGACGCCGCGCTGGGAGAACATCACGTTGTAGTTGAGGTCCTGGGACAGGCCCTCCCACAGCTTCATGGCATGTTCGTACAGGTGCGCCGACTCGTCCCACAGGTAGTTGGAACGCACGATGGTGGTGTTACGGGCGGTGTTGCCGCCGCCCAGGTAACCCTTCTCGATCACCGCGACGTTGGTGATGCCGTGTTCTTTGGCCAGGTAGTAGGCCGTGGCCAGGCCATGGCCGCCACCGCCGACGATGACCACGTCGTAGACCTTTTTAGGGGTCGGCGTGCGCCACATGCGCTGCCAGTTCTCGTGGTGGCTGAGGGAGTGCTTGAAAAGGCCGAAGCCCGAGTAGCGTTGCATGGTCGTTTACTCCACTCAGCGGTAAACAGGGAAATCAGCGCACAGGGCGGCGACGTTCTTCGCCACATCGGCTTCGACATCGGCGTCACCGAGGTTGTCGAGGATGTCGCAGATCCAGCCGGCCAGGGCTACACATTGCGCGACCTTGAAGCCGCGGGTGGTGACGGCCGGGGTGCCGATGCGCAGGCCCGAAGTGACGAACGGCGACTGCGGGTCGTTCGGCACGGCGTTCTTGTTGACGGTGATGTGCGCGCGGCCCAGGGCGGCGTCGGCGTCCTTGCCGGTCAGGCCCTGGCGGATCAGGCTGACCAGGAACAGGTGGTTGTCGGTGCCGCCGGAGACCACGTCGTAACCGCGATCGACGAACACCTGGGCCATGGCCTGGGCGTTTTCGATGACTTGTTTCTGGTAGGCCTTGAAGCCTGGCTCCAGTGCTTCCTTGAAGCACACGGCCTTGGCCGCGATCACGTGCATCAGCGGACCGCCCTGGGCACCCGGGAACACCGCGGCGTTGAGCTTCTTCTCGATCTCTTCGTTGGACTTGGCCAGGATCAGGCCGCCACGTGGACCGCGCAGGGTCTTGTGGGTGGTGGTGGTGACCACGTCGGCGAACGGGATCGGGTTCGGGTACAGGCCAGCGGCAACCAGGCCGGCGACGTGGGCCATGTCGACGAACAGCAGCGCACCGACCTTGTCGGCGATGGCGCGGAAGCGTGGGAAATCGAGGGTCTTGGAGTAGGCCGAGAAGCCGGCGACGATCATCTTCGGCTTGTGCTCGACGGCCAGGCGCTCGACTTCGTCGTAGTCGATCAGGCCGGTGTCGGTGTTGATGCCATATTGAACGGCGTTGTACAGCTTGCCCGAGGACGACACCTTGGCGCCGTGGGTCAGGTGGCCGCCGTGGGCCAGGCTCATGCCGAGGATGGTATCGCCGGCCTGCAGCAGGGCCAGGTAGACCGCGCCGTTGGCCGAAGAGCCGGAGTGCGGCTGGACGTTGGCGTAGTCGGCGCCGAACAGCTGCTTGGCGCGCTCGATGGCCAGGGCTTCGACCTTGTCGACGTGCTCGCAGCCACCGTAGTAGCGCTTGCCCGGGTAGCCTTCGGCGTACTTGTTGGTCAGGCCGCTGCCTTGGGCCTGCATGACGCGCTTGGAGGTGTAGTTCTCCGAGGCGATCAGCTCGATGTGGTCTTCCTGGCGCTGTTCTTCGGCATTCATCGCCGCCAGCAGTGCATCGTCGTAACCCTGGATCTGGTCTTGCTTGCTGAACATCGTGTCTCTCCCGGCAGCGATCGTTTTTTGTCGTGGGGCACCGTGGCCCTTTGTGGCGATGTTATGACTGGCCGGGGCGGGTCAGATGCCTGCGCACGCCTTGCAATGGCGCGTTTACGACATTCGTTGCCGTGTCGTGCCTGTGCCGGCCCTTTCGCGGGTAAACCCGCTCCCACAGGGATTCCACAGTCTTCAAGGCCTGCGCAGTACCTGTGGGAGCGGGTTTACCCGCGAAAGGGCCGGCACAGGCAAAACCAGGTCGCGCTCGGGTTGTATAGGCAACCGCCGAATCGATGGTTTAGAGTGCTGTTCTGCGTCGTTCACAGGACAGAGCCATGACAGACAAGAGCCAACAATTCGCCAGCGACAACTATTCCGGCATCTGCCCCGAAGCCTGGGCCGCGATGGAGAAGGCCAACCATGGCCACGACCGCGCCTACGGCGACGACCAATGGACCGAGCGTGCGTCGGAATATTTCCGCAAGCTGTTCGAAACCGACTGCGAAGTGTTCTTCGCCTTCAACGGCACTGCCGCCAACTCCCTGGCCCTGGCCTCGCTGTGCCAGAGCTACCACAGCGTGATCTGCTCCGAGACCGCCCACGTCGAGACCGACGAATGCGGCGCGCCGGAGTTCTTCTCCAACGGTTCCAAGCTGCTCACCGCGCCCAGCGTCAACGGCAAGCTCACGCCAGAATCGATCCGCGAAGTGGCACTCAAGCGCCAGGACATCCATTACCCCAAGCCACGGGTGGTCACCCTCACCCAGGCCACCGAGGTCGGCACCGTCTATCGCCCCGACGAGCTCAAGGCGATCAGTGCCACCTGCAAGGAACTGGGCCTGAACCTGCACATGGACGGCGCACGCTTCACCAATGCCTGCGCATTTCTCGGTTGCAGCCCGGCCGAACTGACCTGGAAGGCCGGCGTCGATGTGCTGTGCTTCGGCGGCACCAAGAACGGCATGGCGGTGGGCGAGGCGATCCTGTTCTTCAATCGCCAGCTGGCCGAGGACTTCGATTACCGCTGCAAGCAGGCCGGGCAACTGGCGTCGAAGATGCGCTTCCTGTCGGCGCCGTGGGTCGGGCTGCTGGAGGATGGCGCGTGGCTGCGCCATGGCAACCACGCCAACCATTGCGCGCAGTTGCTGGCGTCGTTGGTGAGTGATCTGCCGGGGGTGCAACTGATGTTCCCGGTGGAGGCCAATGGCGTGTTCCTGCAGATGCCGGAACACGCCATTGAAGCCCTGCGCGGGAAGGGGTGGCGGTTCTATACCTTCATTGGCAGCGGCGGGGCGCGGTTCATGTGCTCGTGGGATACGGAGGAAGAGCGGGTGCGTGAGCTGGCGGCGGATATTCGCAGCATCATCGCCGCCTGACAGGACGCATTCGCGGGTAAACCCGCTCCCACAGGTACGGCGCCTTCCCTTAGGTGGACGCCCCTCCTGTGGGAGCGGGTTTACCGGCGAAGAAGCCAACACCGATCTACAGCTTGAAGCCACCCATCTGCCGCGCCAGGTCATCGGCCAACCCGCGCAACGCCTGACACTCCTCACGACACCCTCGCACCTCGGCCGCCGTCTCCCGCGCCAGGTCGGAAATCCCCTGCACCGTCCGGTTGATCTCCTCGGTCACCGCCGACTGCTCCTCGGTCGCCGTGGCCACCTGCTGGTTCATGTCGCTGATGTGCTCGACCTGATCGGTGATCGCCCCCAGCGAAGCCCCCGTGCGCTGGCTCGACTCCACGCCGCTGCCAGTCGCCTGCTGCCCCGCCTGCATCGAGCTCACCGCCGAACCTGCGCCATGCTTGAGGCGCTGGATCATTTGCTGCACCTCATCGGTGGACAACTGCGTGCGCCGTGCCAGGGTCCGCACTTCATCGGCCACCACGGCAAACCCGCGGCCCATCTCCCCTGCCCTGGCCGCTTCGATGGCGGCGTTCAGCGCCAGCAGGTTGGTCTGTTCGGAAATACTGCGGATCACCGCGAGCACCTCATCGATCGAGGCGACTTCATCGGCCAACTGGCTGACCGCATCGGCCGCTTTGCCGATATCGCCCGACATACCCTCGATACCGCGGATCGAGCGCTGCACCACCTCGCGCGCCTGCAACGCTTCATCCCGAGCCGACTCCGAAGCCTGGGCCGCAGCCCCGGCATTGCGGGCGATATCCTGTACGGTCAGGCCCATCTCGTGCACGGCGGTGGCGACCATCTCGGTCATTTCCTGTTGCCGGCCGGAACGCACGGCGGTGTTGTCGACGACCTGGGTCACCTGCTCGACGGCCCGGTGCAGGCGTTCGGTGGTCCGCAGCACTTGACCGATCAAGGCACGCTGGCTGTCGAGGAAGCGGTTGAAACCACGGGCCAGGTCGCCCAGCTCGTCCTGGCGCCCATCGTCCAGGCGCTGGCTGAGGTCGCCGGCGCCGCTGCCGATCTGCACCAGCGCGGCCGTGACGCGGCGGATCGGCCGCACCAGGCCACGGGCCAGCAGGACCACCAACAGCAGCGAGAGCAGCGCCACGGCGCCACCGATCAGGCTGGTGAGCCACACGGCCTGGCGCATCTGCGCGTAGATTTCCGCCTCGGGCACCTCGGCCACCAGGGTCCAGTTCAGGTCACGCAGGGGCAACCCCAGCGCCAGGTAGTCTGCGCCATCGCGTCTGAACCGGCCGCTGTGCAACTGCTCGCCCTGGGTCATCACCGCCTTGGCCGCGTCGCTGCCGATCTGCTCGGCAAGCTGGCGCTTGCCGCTGAAGGCGTTGTCCGGGTGCACCTGAATCAGGCCGTCATTGCGCACCAGGAACACCTTGCCGTGCTCGCCGAAACTGAAGTCGTGGATCAGTTGCGACAGCTCGGCCATGCGCAGGCCCATGCCAGCCACACCCACCAGCTTGCCGGCTTTTTCCACGCGGTAGTCGATGAACAGCGCCAGCTCGCCGGTGGCACCGTCGATGTCGATATTGATCAGGCGCTCGGCGCCGCTGTCGGTGTAGCCGTAGAACCACTGGTCCTTGGGGTTGCTGCGGCTGAGGGTACGGTCCAGACCGTTCTCGTTGTAGTAGTGGCCGGTTTCGGTGGCGACGAACAGTGTGGTGAAGGCGCGATTGCGCTGCTTGGCGGCCTGCAGGTAGTCGAGAAATTGCGGGGCCTGGGCGGGGTCTTCGCCTGCGGCGAGCCAGTCGCGCAGCAGGGTGTTGCCGGCGATGTCCGCTGCGGCCGTCAGGGGCTGGCCAAGCATGCGCTCGATGTCGTTGCGGATGGCCTCGATGCTGGCCGGCAAGGCTGTGTCGACCAGGTAACGCTCGGTCAGGCGGTTGAGCGCCACCGCGAAAATGACCACCACCACCAGGATGCTCGCCAGCAGGGCGGCGCCCATGCTCGCAATCAATTGCCACTGGATGCTGTTACGCCAGATACGCATGCCCCTTGCTCCCCGCACATTATTGTTTTGCGAGAAGTGTATACACTTGCGTATTCAGTTTATCCAGTGATCTGGAGCAAGCAACCGACCGTTGTGGGAGCGGGTTCACCCGCGATTGCGGTCGTGGATGCACTGACGCATTCGCGGGTAAACCCGCTCCCACAGGCGGCTGGTGCAGCCCTTACTGTTCGGCGATGGTGCGAACGATGGCATCCACCGTGGCGTCGATCTGCGCCTGGGTACGCTCGAGGGTCTGCTGGTGTTCCTTCTGCAGTTCGACCTGCCTGGAACACAGGTTCAACGCAGCCAGCACCAGCAACTTGTCGCCAATCAGCGTCGGGTACTGACGCTTGGTTTCGTTCAGCGCGGTGTTGAGCATCCGCACTGCCTGGGCCAGGGTTTCCTCCTGGCCCTCGGGCGCCTTGATCGAATAGTCGATGCCGAGGATCGACACGACATTGATCGGCTGCGCTTGCAGTCTCATGCGCCGACGGCGCCTGCGTTGGCGCGGTCAACCAAGGCCTGCAGGCGTGCGGCGGTGCTGCCGTTCTTCTCTTCCTGCTCCATCAGCGACAGCTGCAGGGTCTCGTTTTCTTCCTTGGCCTGGGCCAGTTCCTGGCCGAGGGTGGTGTTCTGCTCGGTGAGTTGAGCGTTTTTCTGCATCAGGTCGCTGACCAGTTGCTCGATTTGATTCAGGGAGGCTTCCAGCATGGGGTCTATCTCGGGTTGTTGCAAAGGGCGCACACGATAAAGAAAAGTGTGAGCCCCCGCCATTAAATATCGGATTCACAAGGTTTCTAACCCGCAGATTGACAGGGTAACCATGCCCTTGTTCCGGCCTGGATCAACCGCCGGTCAGGTAAATAGATAGCTGGCTCACATTTTTCACCGATTGCGCTCAAGACTGATGCGCCACGACCGATACCCAGGCAAGTCATATTTCGTCGCACGGATCGCCTCCTCTTCCCCTGCCTGGACTTTTCTCCCCATGTCTCTACGCAACATGAACACCGCCCCGCGCGCGTTGCTCGGGTTCGCCCTGATCGGCGTGATCATGCTCGGCCTCGGTATCTTCTCGCTCATGCAGATGGGCAATATCCGACAGGCCGGCGTGCAGATCGAAACCAACAGCGTGCCCGCCATCAAGACCCTCGACGAGCTGACCGCGCTCAACCTGCGCATGCGCACCCTGTCGTACCGCCTGCTGCTCAACCGCGAACCGCAGACCCTGCGCGAAACCCTGACCCTGCTCGACCAACGCAACGCCCAGATCGACCGCGCGCACCAGGCCTATCTGCCGATGATCAATGCCGCCGATGAGCGCGCCGCATTCGATCAGTACACCCAGTTGCTCAACCAGTACCGCCAGCTGGAATCGCGCATGCGCAGCCTGAGCCAGGACGGCCGCGTGGACGACTTGCGCGACCTGTTGAACAACGACCTGCTGAGCAACTCCGACCAGATCAACAAGGTCATGGACTCCCTGGTACAGATCAACACCGACCAGACCCGTGAAACCAACGCAACCGCCGCCAGCCAATATGCCGCGGCGTTCGCCCTGGTGATCAGCCTGCTGGTCGCCGCCGCTGTGCTGACCTTCGTCTGCGCCTTCCTGCTGACCCGCAGCATCGTCAAGCCGATCGAAGAAGCGCTGCAAGCCGCCGAGCAGATCGCCGATGGCGACCTGACCCACACCATCCGTGCCGAGGGCACCGACGAAGCCGCACGCCTGCTGCGCGCCATGGCTCGCATGCAGGACAAGCTGCGCGACACCCTGCAACTGATCGCAGGCTCCGCCACCCAGCTGGCCTCGGCCGCCGAAGAGCTGAACTGCGTCACCGACGAAAGCGCCCGCGGCCTGCAGCAGCAGAACAACGAGATCGAGCAGGCCGCCACCGCGGTCACCGAAATGACCAGCGCCGTGGAAGAAGTGGCGCGCAATGCGGTCAGCACCTCGGAAGCCTCCAGCGAAGCCAGCCGCTCGGCCGGCGATGGCCGCGACCTGGTCATGGAAACCGTCGGCGCCATCGAGCGCATGAGCGGCGACGTGCAGGCCACCGCCAAGCTGATCACCCACCTGGCCGAGCAGTCGCGCGACATCGGCAAGGTGCTCGATGTGATCCGCGGCCTGGCCGACCAGACCAACCTGCTGGCCTTGAACGCGGCCATCGAAGCGGCCCGTGCCGGCGAAGCCGGCCGGGGCTTTGCCGTGGTGGCCGATGAGGTGCGGGCGCTGGCCCACCGCACCCAGCAGTCGACCAGCGAGATCGAGCGCATGATCGGCAGCATCCAGGGCGGCACCGAAGAAGCGGTGGACTCGATGCGCACCAGCACCGAACGCGCCGAATCGACGCTGAACATCGCCAAGGGTGCCGGCATGGCGCTGGATACCATCGCTGGCGCCGTGGCGCAGATCAACGAGCGCAACCTGGTGATCGCCAGTGCGGCGGAAGAACAGGCCCAGGTGGCGCGCGAGGTAGACCGCAACCTGGTCAACATCAACGACCTGTCGGTGCAGAGCGCCACCGGGGCGCATCAGACCAGCGCGGCGAGTGCCGAGCTGTCGCGCCTGGCTGTGGACCTGAACGGGTTGGTGGCACGCTTCCGTACCTGACTTCAGAAAGCCGGGGCCGCTTTGCGGCCCTTTCGCGACACAAGGCCGCTCCTACAGGAGATACGTGTTCCCTTGTAGGAGCGGCCTTGTGTCGCGAAAGGGCTGCAAAGCAGCCCCCAACAATTTCGGATCAATAATCGATCCGCACATCCCCTTTCGGCACACTGCAGCACGACAGGATGTAGCCCTCGGCTTCGTCCTCCTCGGTGATCCCGCCGTTGTGCTCCATCTCCACCTCGCCGCCCAGCTTGAGCACCTTGCAGGTCCCGCAGATGCCCATGCCGCAGGCCTTGGGGATCATCAGCCCGACCTTCGCCGCCGCCGCATGCACGGTCTCGCCCGGGGCGACGCGGATGCTCTTCTCGCTGCCGATGAACTCCACCAGGTTGAGGTCCGAGGCATCCACCTCCGGCGCATCGGCCGCCTGCTCGGCGTGCTCGACGGCATCGGCCTTGGCCTCCGGCGGGGTCGCGCCAAACGACTCCTCGTGGTAGTTCTTCATGTCGAAGCCGACCGCCTCGAGCATGCGCTTCACCGCGGTCATGTACGGCGTCGGGCCGCAGCAGAACACCACCCGCTCCATGTAGTCCGGCGCGATCAGCTCCATCAGGCGCTGGTTCAGGTAACCCCGGTAGCCCGCCCAGGGCTCACCCAGCCCGTGCTTCTCGCAGATGATGTGCAGGCTGAAGTTGGGGATGCGCGAGGCCATCTGTTCCAGCTCGCGGTGGTAGATGATGTCCTTCGGCGAACGGGCGCTGTGGACGAAGACCATGTCGACGTTGGCGTTGGTGTCGTAGAACCAGCGCGCCATCGACATCACCGGGGTGATGCCGACGCCGCCGGAGAGGTACAGCACCTTGCCCGCCGGGAAGTCGATGGCGTTGAACAGCCCCACCGGGCCGTGCACCGGCAGCTCGGCGCCTTCGTGCATGGTGTCGTGGAGGAAGTTGGACACCAGCCCGCCCGGCACGCGCTTGACCGTGATCGAGAAGCTGTAGGGCACCGACGGCGAACTGGAGATGGTGTACGAACGCATCACCGGCTTGCCTTCGATCTCCAGTTCCAGGGTGACGAACTGCCCGGGCTTGAAGAAGAACATGATCGGCGCGTCGGCCATGAAGCAGAAGGTGCGCACGTCCCAGGTCTCCTGGATGACCTTGACGCAGCGCACGATGTGGCGGCCGTTGGCCCAGGTCTGAGTGCTGACCGGATTGAGGAAGGTATCGGACATGTTCATCTCCAGCGGCCGACAATTGGCCTTTTTATGGCTGGGATAATGCGCAAGCTTGCGACGGCGTACATTCCTGCCAGCGACATCCGCATGCTTAACGCGACCAGCCCCGCACTACAAGGGCTGGCGCGTCGTAATTCAAATCGGCCATGTCGCCCATGGATACGGTTCATGGCGTCTTCGGACGCACACTCCACGGCAAAAGAACCTGCCATTTTCTTGAAGGCAGCTCAGCGGCACCACAACAACGATTAGCCACCTTTTGCCGGCCGCGCACGGCCCCGAGGAATACACGATGGACGTCACCGCAACCCTGAGCCTGGGCGATCCACTGGAACCTGCACGCAAGGCCACCGCCGAGATGCTGCAGACCCGCGAGCGCACCTACTCGCTGCCCCAGCCGTTCTACACCGACGAGCGTCTGTTCCAGATCGACATGCAGGAGATCTTCCACAAGGAGTGGCTGATCGCCGGCATGACCTGCGAGATCCCGGCCAAGGGCAACTACATCACCCTGCAGATCGGCAAGAACCCGATCCTGGTGGTGCGCGGTGCCGAGGGCAAGGTGCACGCCTTCCACAACGTCTGCCGCCACCGCGGCTCGCGGCTGTGCGTCAGCGACAAGGGCAAGGTGGCCAAGCTGGTCTGCCACTACCACCAGTGGACCTACGAACTGGACGGCCGCCTGCTGTTCGCCGGCACCGAAATGGGCGCCGACTTCGACATGAAGGAATACGGCCTCAAGCCTGTGAACGTGAAGGTCGCCGGCGGCTACATCTTCATCAACCTGTCGGAAAACCCGCCCGCCATCGACGAGTTCCTGGCCACCCTGGACCACTACATGGAACCGTACGACATGGAGAACACCAAGGTGGCGGTGCAGACCACCTTGATGGAAAAGGCCAACTGGAAGCTGGTGCTGGAAAACAACCGCGAGTGCTACCACTGCTCCGGTTCGCACCCGGAACTGCTGCAGACCTTGCTGGAATGGGACGACACCAACGACCCGCGCGCCAGCCAGGAATTCAAGGACCACGTGGCCGCCTCCGCCGCCGCCTGGGAAGCCGAGAAGATCCCGTACCTGCACAAGAGCCACGGCCTGCGTAACCGCATCGTGCGCATGCCGCTGCTCAAGGGCACCGTGTCGATGACCATGGACGGCAAGCAGGCCTGCCAGAAGCTGATGGGCCGCATCAAGAACCCGGACCTGGGCTCGATGCGCATCCTGCACCTGCCGCACTCGTGGAACCACTGCATGGGCGACCACATCATCGTCTTCACCGTGTGGCCGATCAGCGCCCAGGAGACCATGGTCACCACCAAGTGGCTGGTGCACAAGGATGCCGTCGAAGGCGTGGACTACGACCCGGAGCGCATGCGCAAGGTGTGGGACGCCACCAACGACCAGGACCGCCGCCTGGCTGAAGAGAACCAGCGCGGGATCAACTCCACCGCCTACCAGCCAGGGCCCTACTCGAAGACCTACGAGTTCGGCGTGGTGAATTTCATCGACTGGTACAGCCAGCGCGTGCTGGAGAACCTGGGGGCCGAGCCGGCGCCATACCTGAAGGAAGTGAAAGCGCAGTAACTCCACTGCGGCATGTAAAACGCCACGGCCGGGTCACCGGCCGTGGCGTTTTACATGGCGATCCAGAGCTTTGTCACACCTTATCCACAGCTTTTCCGGCAACCTCCCCTGGCGGCGCCGCAACGGCGCAGGCGAAATCCGCTTGCTGGCACTGATCATTATTTGATCATAAACCTGCAAGCCAATGCTGACGTGGCCTACAGCGCTTATCGAACATCTTGTCCACAGAAGCGCCAACAGATTTTGTGAGCAGATGCCTTCTCTTTGAAAACACCTTGTGGATAAACACTTCAACTACCCGAAAACATTAGGTCTGCACGAATTTTGACGATTTTGATCATTAATTGATCAATAGGCCGCAGACCACTTGGTTCGCGGGCTTCGGCAGTTGCCAAACAGATTATCCACAGACCCGCCAACAGCGATTGTGGGAAACCTGTCCTCTACCGCTCATGGACACACAGCCGGGCGCTCTGCCGCAGCTGATCATTTTTTGAACATATCCATGCAGACACCGTCAGCCCTGGCTCACAGCGAAGCGCAAACACTTTATCCACACAGTGACGAACAGATTCCGTGGGCAATTTGCGACGTACCTGACATTTTTGCCAGTTTCGCCCGGTTGGCATCTGTGTTTCAGTAATCGCCACTACTTTGGCATTACTCCAGGGGTGACTTATGCACAGCCGCCTGACGGGCACTGTGAAGTGGTTCGACAAGGGCAAAGGGGTGGGGATGATCAGCGCTGAGGGGCAGGCTTCGGAGTACCTGGTGTTGCGCCGTGCGGTCAGGGGGGCGGGATTGTCGGCAGGGGAGCGGGTTTCGTTTCAACCGGTGAGCGAAGGGCTGGCGAATTGGGCGTTCGATGTGGTCCGCCAGTAGCAGCGAGCGTTGCTCGCTCCTACTGGCGGACCATTGCCTAGCGCAGCACGCCCTCCTCCACCAGCAACTTGAGAATGGCCTCGGCGCCTTCCTGTGGCGAAACATCCTTGAGCACCTTGCCGCCACCGCCACTGGCCTTGGCCGTCGCTGCCTTCATCCGGTCCGCACCGCTCTTGGCCTTGATCACCTTGAGCCGCTTGGGCCGTGGCCGCGCCGGCTGCAGCTCGGCATCGGCCAGCAGTTCATCCTCGACGATCGCCACGTTGCGCGCCGCCAGCACACCGCGGCGCGCCGGCCCGAAGGCACTCTGGCGCGGCTTGGGCGCGGCGTTATCCACAGTCGCCAGCAACGGCAGGCGCACCTTCAACCGGCGCCGCTGGCCACGCGGCAAGGCCTGCAGCAACTGCGCCGTACCGTTCTCGATCGATTCCACTTCGGCCAGGCCGACGATCAGCGGCCAGCCCAGCTTCTCGGCCAGCAGGAACGGCAGCATGCCCGAACCTTCACCGGTCTCGGCCTGGCTGCCGGTCAGCACCAGCTGGGCCCCGGCATCGCGCAGGTAATCACCCAGCACACCGAGCACATCGGCCCCGGCCGGCTGTTCCAGCACATCCAAGTGCTCCAGGCCCATGCCCAGGTAGGCGCGCAGCGCTTCTTCACGCGGGTCGCCGGCATGCACCACCTGCAAGTCATCCCCAGCCAGCTGCAAGCCCAGCTCCACCGCACGTGCATCCTGCTCGGCGCGGCGCGCGCGGCCGGAGCTGGGGTGGGCACCGATGGAAACCAGGCTGATCACTTTCGTACTCATGCTCGTGCCCTTATGCCGCGTCGCGCTGGCCGCCGCTGCGGAAGTTGTCCACAGCCTCGATCAGTGCCTGGAGAATCGCCGAACTGTCGCCAATCACCGACAGGTCGGCCCGTTTGATCATGTCGCAGCCTGGGTCCATGTTGATCGCCACCACCTTGTCGCAGGCACCGATGCCCTGCAGGTGCTGGATCGCGCCGGAGATCCCCACCGCCACGTAGACCCGTGCGGTGACCCAGGTGCCCGTGGCGCCGACCTGGCGGTTGCGCGGCATGAACCCGTCGTCCACCGCCACCCGCGAGGCGCCTTCGGTGGCGCCGAGGGCTGCGGTGGCCTTGTGATACAAGTCCCAGTCCTTGACGCCATTGCCCCCGGAGACGATGAACTCGGCTTCGGCCATGGCAATCGTTGCCGGGTCGACGGCCACCGAGCCGAGGTCTTCGATGCGCGACAGGCTGCGCGCCACGCTTGTGGACAACTCCACCGGCAGCGCTTCATGACGGGTTTCGCTGACCGGCTCGGCGCATTCCGCCGCGCCCAGGATCAGGCGTGGCACGGCACGTTGCAGGTCCTGCTGGCCGGCACCGGCGCGGCCGATGCACTGGCCGTCCTTGACCTGCCAGACCCGCGTCGCCGGGCGTTCGCCCAGGGCCGCGCCGAGGCGGCGGCCCAGTTCGCCGCCACCGCTGCGGCTGTCGGGCAGCAGCCAGTGGCGCGGGGCGAACTGGTTATCCACAGCGCGCAGGCCCTGGACCAGTTGCTCCGGTGCATAACCTTGGTAGGCCTCACCCTCGATGACCAGCAGGCGGTCGACCCCGGCTGTGGAAAAGTGGCTTTCCTTGTGCTCGCCGAACACCACCGCCAGTACTGCGCCGTCGCTGCCGGCCAGCCCGTGGGCCAGGCCGAGCAGGTCGCGGTCGTGGCTGCTCAGGCGGCCGCCGACCATGTCCGGCACCACGGCGATGTAGAACGCCGGCGCCGGTACCTGGTGCAGCGGCAGCTGCACTTCGGCCGCCGCCGTGCGCCGGCCGCCGACACCGGTGCCTTGCTGGGCGCCGCTGCGGTCGATGCGCTTGAGGCCCGCCGGGCCGATGAAGCCTGCGGCCAGTGCATGGGGGTTCTTGCGGATCAGGCCGTTGGGCCCCATCCAGCGGGTCTGTTGCGTCTGCATCGCCGCGTGCAGCGGGTGCAGACGGTTACGGGCGATCCACTCGGCGCGTGGATCGCGGCGGATGACGTCGCTCATCAGTGCACCTCCGCAGGTTCACGTTTTGCCGTTGGCGACTTTGCGGCCGACGGGGTTTGCTCTTCGATAAGCACATCGGCCACCAGCTCGGCGAGGTCCTTGATCTGTGGGCGCGGTTCGACCACGCCTTCGAGCATCGCGGTGCACTGCGGGCAACCCACGGCCACCAGCTCGGCCTCGGTCTCGCGGATGTCGTCCATGCGCATGTCCGGGATCCGCTGCTTGCCGGGGATGTCGGTGATCGGCGCGCCGCCGCCACCGCCGCAGCAGCGGGAGCGGAAGCCCGAGCGCTGCATCTCGCGCACTTCGATGCCCAACGCCTTGAGCACGGCGCGCGGGGCTTCGTACTCGCCGTTGTAGCGGCCCAGGTAGCAAGGGTCGTGGTAGGTGACGCTGCCGCCCTTGTGCTGGCCGAGGTTGAGTTTGTTCGCCGCGATCAGCTCGGCGATGTAGGTGCTGTGGTGCTGCACTTGATAGTCGCCGCCGAGCGCACCGTACTCGTTCTTCAGCACATGGAAGCTGTGCGGGTCACAGGTGACGATGCGCTGGAAGCGGTACTTGGCCAGGGTCTGGATATTGCGCCTGGCCAGTTGCTGGAAGGTCGCCTCGTCGCCCAGCCGGCGCGCCACGTCGCCGCTGTCGCGCTCTTCCAGGCCGAGCACGGCGAAGTCCACGCCGGAGGCCTTGAGCACCTTGACGAACGAACGCAGGGTGCGCTGGTTGCGCATGTCGAAGGCGCCGTCACCGACCCAGAACAGCACGTCGGTGGCCTTCACCTCCGAGAGCAGTTGCAGGTTGAGGTCGGCCGCCCAGTTCATCCGCCCGCCCGGGGCGAAGCCGCCCGGGTTGTCGGTGGCGATCAGGTTGTCCAGCACCTCGGCGCCCTTGTTTGGGGTCGCGCCCTTTTCCAGGGTGAGGTGGCGGCGCATGTCGACGATGGCATCGACGTGCTCGATCATCATCGGGCATTCCTCGACGCAGGCGCGGCAGGTGGTGCACGACCACAGCGTCTCGGCGTCGACCAGGCCGTTGACGATCGGCTGGTGCGGGCTGCCGCCATGCTCGCCGATCGGCTTGCCGGGGTACGGGCTGCCGGCGAACTGCGCGTCGGTGCCGCCGGCCAGGCCGATGACCATGTCCTGGATCAGCTTTTTCGGGTTCAGCGGCTGGCCGGCGGCGTATGCCGGGCACATGGCTTCGCACTTGCCGCACTGCACGCAGGCGTCGAAGCCGAGCAGCTGGTTCCAGGTGAAATCGACCGGTTTCTCCACCCCCAGTGGCGCATTGCGGTCTTCCAGGTCCAGCGGCTTGAGGCCGGTGGAGCGCCCGCCACCGAAGCGTTCGGCGCGGCGGTGCCAGGCCAGGTGCAGGGCACCGGCGAAGGCGTGTTTCATCGGGCCGCCCCAGGTCATGCCGAAGAACAGCTCCGACACGCCCCACAGCACGCCCAGGCCGAGAATGCCGACCATCACCCAGCCGCCGGTGTTGGCGGGGAGGATGCCGGCGACCGGCAAGGTGGCGATGAAGAAGCTCGCGGCGAACACCAGCAGGCTCTTCGGCAGCCGCATCCACGGGCCCTTGGACAGGCGCGAAGGCGGGTTGAGGCGGCGTTTGAAGACGAAGATGGCGCCGCTGAACATGATCAGCGTGGCGACCAGCAGCGCATAGCCGAGGATCTTGCTCTGCAGGCCGAAGCCATGCACCAGGATCGCCAGGGCGGCCGACAGCACGAAGCCGCCGGCGGTGGCCACGTGGGTCTTGGACATGTACTTGTCGCGCTCGACCACGTGGTGCAGGTCCACCAGGTAGCGCCGCGGCATGGCCAGCAGGCCGCCGATCAGGTCGACCTTGCTGGGCCGGCCACGCCGCCACATGCGCACCCGGCGCAGGGCGCCGAGCACCGCCAGGCCAAGGGCAGCGAACAGCAGGATGGGTAGAAGGGTGTTCAACATGGGAGGCTCCCACAACAGCTGGATTCTTGCGTCACTGTGATGATGGGATTGGCCCCCTGTGGGAGCGGGTTTACCCGCGAATGCGTCCGATCAGGCAACGGCGTTGTCAGTACTGACGCATTCGCGGGTGAACCCGCTCCCACAGGGACCGCGCCCGGTGGCGACGATGGGTATCGATCAGAAGTCCTTGCACAGGCGCAGGGCGTCGTAGATCGCCGCATGCACATTGCGCTGGGCCACGCAGTCGCCGATGCGGTACAGCAGGTAGCCTTCGCCCGGCTGGCTGAGGATCGGCTGTGGCTTGATGGCGAACAGCGCCTCCACGTCGATCTGGCCCTTGTTGCGCGAACCGTCCTTGAGCGCGTAGTACAACTGCTCGTCAGGGCGCACGCCGTTCTCCACCACCACCTGGTCGACCACGCGTTCTTCCTTGGCGCCGGTGTATTCGTTCTCCAGCACCGCCACCAGCTTGTCGCCTTCGCGGTAGACCTTTTCCAGCATCATGTCGCCGGTCATGATCACTTCTTTCGGGTACATGCTGCGGTAGTAGGTCGGGAAGGTGGTGCCGCCCATGGCCACGCCCGGTTTGATGTCGTCGGTGACGATCTCTACCTGGCTGCCCTTGTCGGCGATGAAGTCGGCCACCGACATGCCGGTGAATTCGCAGATGGTGTCGTACACCAGCACGTTCTTGCCCGGCGCGACCTTGCCGTCGAGCACGTCCCAGCTGCTCACCACCAGCCCTTCGGCGGCGCCCCAGTGCTCGTTCTGCTCGAGGAACGAATGGCCGCCGACGGCCAGCACGATGATGTCCGGGCGCAGGTCCTGGATGGTCGCGACATCCGCGGCGGTGCCCAGGCGCAGGTCGATCTTCAGGCGGGCGAACTCCAGCTGGTACCAGCGGGTGATGCCGGCGATCTGGTCGCGCTGCGGGGCCTTGGCGGCGATGGTGATCTGCCCGCCGATCTGTTCCTTCTTCTCGAACACGGTGACGTCGTGGCCACGTTCGGCAGCCACGCGGGCCGCTTCCATGCCCGCCGGGCCTGCGCCAACGATCACCACCTTGCGCTTGGCGCCGGTGGTCTTCTCGATGATGTGCGGCACGCCCATGTATTCACGGGAAGTTGCGGCGTTCTGGATGCACAGCACATCCAGGCCCTGGTACTGGCGGTCGATGCAGTAGTTGGCACCGACGCACTGCTTGATCTGGTCGATCTGGCCCATTTTGATCTTGGCGATCAGGTGCGGGTCGGCGATGTGCGCGCGGGTCATGCCGACCATGTCGACGTAGCCGCCTTCCAGAATGCGCGTGGCCTGGTTCGGGTCCTTGATGTTCTGCGCGTGCAGCACCGGGACCTTGACCACTTCCTTGATGCCGGCCGCCAGGTGCAGGAACGGCTCCGGCGGGTAGCTCATGTTGGGGATGACGTTGGCCAGGGTGTTGTGGGTGTCGCAGCCCGAGCCGACCACGCCGACGAAGTCGATCATGCCGGTGGCGTCGTAGTAGGCGGCGATCTGCTTCATGTCCTCGTGGCTGAGGCCATCGGGGTGGAACTCGTCACCGCAGATGCGCATGCCCACGCAGAAGTCGTCGCCGACTTCGGCGCGCACGGCCTTGAGCACTTCCAGGCCGAACTTCATGCGGCCTTCGAAGGTGCCGCCCCATTCGTCGGTGCGCTTGTTGACCCGCGGGCTCCAGAACTGGTCGATCATGTGCTGGTGCACCGCCGACAGCTCGACGCCGTCCAGGCCGCCTTCCTTGGCCCGGCGCGCGGCCTGGGCGTAGTTGCCGATCACCCGCCAGATCTCTTCCACCTCGATGGTCTTGCAGGTGGCGCGGTGCACCGGTTCACGGATGCCCGACGGCGACATCAGGGTCGGCCAGTTGAAGCCGTCCCAACGCGAGCGACGGCCCATGTGGGTAATCTGGATCATGATCTTGGCGCCATGCTTGTGCATGGCGTCGGCGAGGTTCTGGAAGTGCGGAATGATGCGGTCGGTCGACAGGTTGACCGACGACCACCACTCCTGCGGGCTGTCGATGGCGACCACCGACGAACCGCCGCAGATCGCCAGGCCGATGCCGCCCTTGGCCTTCTCTTCGTAGTACTTCACATAGCGGTCGGTGGTCATCCCGCCGTCGGTGGCATACACCTCGGCGTGCGCGGTGCTGAGCACACGGTTGCGGATGGTCAGTTTGCCGATCTGGATCGGCTGGAACATTGCTTCGAAGGCCATGACGCTATCTCCGGCTTACAACGGCTTTGTAACGAACAGGCCATCTTCGTGGCCTTCTTCCGACCCGCCGTAGACCTGTTCGGCCACCGTGCGGATCTTGCTGCCGCGGGCAGCGAGAATCTGGTCCATGGCACCGGCGAACCAGCCGGTGAACATGTAGTCGACCTTGCGCCCGACCTTGCCGTAGACGTAGACGAACGCCGAGTGCTCGAGCTTGACGCTGCAGGTGCCCTTGTCCAGGTCGATGTCCTGGATCTTGAACAGGCCCCAGCCACGCTGGCTCAGGCGCTTCATGTAGTGCTCGAACACCGCCACGCCTTCCAGGCCATGGCACTCGGCCTCTTTTTCACACCAGTGCCAGGCGGACTTGTAACCGGCCTTGTAGAGGATCTCGGCGTAGGCGTCGGCGCCCAGCACTTCCTCGATACCCATGTGGTTGTTGACGAAGAAATGCCGCGGCACGTACAGCATCGGCAGGGCATCGCTGGTCCAGACACCGGTCTCGCTGTCGACTTCGATTGGCAATTGCGGGGCGATCTTGGCCATGGAAACTCAACTCCATACAATTTTTATGTGGGTGCCCCGGCGTTGCTGGCAGGGGCTATCAGGCTTGGAGAGCGGCTTACTCGCCCCAGACGTCCTTGAGGACGTTGACCCAGTTCTCGCCCATGATCTTGCGCACCACGCGCTCGGAATGGCCGCGCTTGAGCAGGGTTTCGGTGAGGTTGGGGAATTCGCCGACGGTGCGAATGCCCAGCGGGTTGATGATCTTGCCGAAGTTGGTCAGGCGACGGGCGTAGCCCTTGTCGTGGGTCAGGTACTCGAAGAAGTCCTGGCCGTGGCCCTGGGTGAAGTCGGTGCCGATACCGATGGCGTCTTCACCGACGATGTTCATGGTGTACTCGATGGCCTCGGCGTAGTCGTCGATGGTCGAGTCGATGCCCTTGGCCAGGAACGGCGCGAACATGGTCACGCCGACGAAGCCGCCGTGGTCGGCGATGAACTTCAGCTCTGCGTCCGACTTGTTGCGCGGGTGTTCCTTCAGGCCCGACGGCAGGCAGTGGGAGTAGCAGACCGGCTTCTTCGACTCGAGGATGACTTCCTCGCTGGTCTTCGAACCGACGTGGGACAAGTCGCACATGATGCCGACGCGGTTCATCTCGGCGACGATCTCGCGGCCGAAGCCCGACAGGCCGCCATCACGCTCGTAGCAACCGGTGCCGACCAGGTTCTGGGTGTTGTAGCACATCTGCACGATGCCCACGCCCAGCTGCTTGAACACGTCGACGTAGGCGATCTGGTCTTCGAAGGCGTGGGCGTTCTGGAAGCCGAAGAGGATGCCGGTCTTGCCCAGCTCCTTGGCCTTGCGGATGTCGGCGGTGGTGCGCACCGGCATCACCAGGTCGCTGTTGTCGCGGATCAGCTTCTGGCTGGCGGCGATCTGGTCGACGGTGGCCTTGAAGCCTTCCCACACCGACACCGTGCAGTTGGCCGCGGTCAGGCCGCCTTTGCGCATGTCTTCGAACAGCTCGCGGTTCCATTTGGCAATGATCAAACCGTCGATGACGATGCTGTCGGCGTGCAGTTCGGCTGGGCTCATCAGGCTGTCCCCTTTTATTGAGTTGGGTCTCGCCGAACGATGTGCCGGCGCTTTGGGGCCAGCATATGCCTGTGCCCAAAGGCGCCCCGATGCAAAAACGACAGGGGGTTTGCCGAAAGCGTCAATGCGCGACATCGCGCCCTCAAGCATGCCGCCTGGCGATGCGAGCCAGTCTCGATAACGACATTTGTAGGCATTAGATGAACATTTCGTCAGAGATCTATCGTCTTGCTGACGGCTGAGCGAGAATTCAGCCGATTCGTCAGCCTGTTAAGGAGAAAACGGATGAGATCGATGGCATGGCTGGTGTTGCTGGCCGTGGTGACCGGCGCGCACGCCGGCGAGGAAGAGAGCACGCCGTGCGACAACGTCGACAGCGACCAGCAGACCTATGCCTGCGCGGCGTTCAACAAACAGACCGCCGAGCGTGAGCTGAAGTCGGCGTATGACGACCTGATCCAGCGCATTCGCGACCAGTATGCCGATGATGGCGACAACGCCAAGGCGTTGGTCGAGCGCATGGATGCGGCTGAGAAGCTCTGGACGCAATTGCGCGATGCCGATTGCAGGGTCGAGACCTATGCCGAGAAGCCAGGCAGCAAGGCGCTCCAGGCGGCGTGGGATACCTGCGTGGCGCAGCGCAGCGATGACCGCTCGGAGTACCTGCAGTCCATCGGCCAGCAATAAACCTGTGCCGGCCCTTTCGCGGGTAAACCCGCTCCCACAGGTACGGCACACACCTTCAGTCCTGTGGTGATCCCTGTGGGAGCGGGTTTACCCGCGAAAGGGCCGGCACAGGCAAACATCAGATCGCCCGAGCCAACCTGTCCTCCCGCGGGCAACGCTCGAACCTGGCCCGATAGCACCGGGTAAAGTAAGAAGCCGACTCGAACCCGCAAGCCACTCCCACCTCCAGCACGCTCATGTCGGTCTGGCGCAACAGCTGCCGCGCCTTGTCCAGCCGAATCCGCAGATAAAAGCCACTGGGCGTGTCGTTCAGGTGCAGACGGAACAACCGCTCCAGCTGCCGCCGGGTCACCTGCACCGCTTCGGCCAGCACCTGGGTGTTGAGCGGCTGCTCGGTATTGCGCTCCATCTCGCCGATCACCTTCACCAGCTTCTTGTTGCTGATGCCGTAACGGCTGGCGATCTGCATGCGCTGGTGGTCCTGACGCGGGCGTATGCGCCCGAGCACGAACTGCTCGGACACCTGCACCGCCAGCTCGCTGCCGTGGGCCTGGGCGATCAGGTCGAGCATCAGGTCGATCGACGCGGTGCCGCCGGCACAGGTGATGCGCCGGCGGTCGATCTCGAACAGCTCCTGGGTCACCTGCAAACGCGGGTAGCGCTCCTTGAAGGCATCCAGCGCTTCCCAGTGCAAGGTCGCACGATAACCGTCGAGCAGGCCGGCTTCGGCCAGCACCACCGGGCCGGTGTCGATCCCGCCAAGGATCACCCCCTCGTGGTCGAGCCGGCGCAGCGCCTGCTGCAACGACGGCCCGTAACAGGCCAGCGGCTCGAAGCCGGCAACGATCAGCAGCACCCCGCCCGGCTCGCCGTCCCCCAAGGCGCCATCGGCATTCACCGACATGCCATTGCTGGCCTGCACGGCGCCGCCATCCAGGCTCAGCACGCGCCAGCGGTATGAAGGCCCCTTGAAACGGTTGGCCACCCGCAGCGGTTCGAGGGCACTGATGAAGCCCATCGCCGAGAACCCCGGCAACAACAGGAAATGAATCAGTTGCGGCATTGCATGCTCCACGGTCGAAGGTGGTCGCCTCCGTGCAAATCTTGGTCGCCAGGGTGCGATTTCCCACCCTGGCAGCAGCGTAGCGTGTTCACACGGTCCAGAGAGATCGGCCCCAATAAAAAATGCCCTGCCGATGGAGAGCCACCATGCATCGCTTGATCCGCCGCAGCCTGTTGCCCCTTGCCCTGAGCAGCCTCGTCGCCACCCCGCTTTTCGCCGCCGAGCCCGCGGCGTGCAAGAACGTCCGCCTGGGCGTGGTCAACTGGACCGATGTCATCGCCACCAGCGCCATGGCCCAGGTCCTGCTCGACGGCCTGGGCTACCAGACCAAGCAGACCAGCGCCTCGCAGCAGATCATCTTCGCCGGCATCCGCGACAAGCGCCTGGACATGTTCCTGGGTTACTGGAACCCGATCATGACCCAGACCATCACCCCGTTCGTCGACGCCCAGCAGGTCAAAGTGCTGGATAAACCCAGCCTGGAAGACGCCCGCGCCACCCTCGCCGTGCCCAAGTATCTGTACGACAAGGGCCTGAAGACCTTTGCCGACATCCACAAGTTCGAGAAGGAGCTCGGCGGCAAGCTCTACGGCATCGAGCCTGGCTCCGGGGCCAACACCCAGATCAAGGCGATGATCACCAAGAACCAGTTCGACCTGGGCAAGTTCCAGCTGGTCGAGTCCAGCGAGGCCGGCATGCTCGCCGCCGTCGATCGCGCCGTGCGGCGCAAGGAGGCGGTGGTGTTCTTCGGCTGGGCGCCGCACCCGATGAACGTGAACATCGACATGGCCTACCTGGGCGACAGCCAGGACGCCCTGGGCCCGGACGAAGGCCGTGCCACGGTGTGGACGGTAACCGCCCCGGACTACGCCGAACGCTGCCCCAACGCCCACCGCCTGCTGGCCAACCTGAACTTCAGCGCCGAGGACGAGAGCCGCATGATGCAGCCGCTGCTCGACCACAAGGACGCGCTGGAGTCGGCCCGCCAGTGGCTCAAGGACCATCCCGAGGACAAGGCCCGCTGGCTTGAGGGTGTGACCACCTTCGATGGCAAGCCGGCTGCCGACAACCTCAAGCTCACCGCCAACTGACAGGGCCTATTCGCCTGTAGGAGCGGCCTTGTGTCGCGAAAGGGCTGCGCCAGCAGCCCCAGGATTTGTGCGCGCTGCAGAAAGCTGGGGCCGCTTCGCGCCCCTTTCGCGACACAAGGCCGCTCCTACAAGCGAAAAGGCCAACACCGACACCACAAGGAACCACCATGAACCACGACGTCATCATCACCTGCGCCCTCACCGGCGCCGGCGACACGGTCGCCAAGAGCCACCTGGTCCCGGTCACCCCCGCACAGATCGCCGCCGCCGCCGTGGAAGCCGCCAAGGCCGGCGCCACCGTGGTCCACTGCCATGTCCGCGACCCCGACACCGGCCGTTTCAGCCGTGACGTCGCGCTGTACCGCGAAGTCATGGAGCGCATCCGCGAGGCCGACGTCGACGTCATCGTCAACCTCACCGCCGGCATGGGCGGCGATCTGGAGATCGGCCCGGGCGAGTCGCCGATGGAATTCGGACCGGGCACCGACCTGATCGGCCCGCTGGAACGCCTGGCCCACGTCGAAGCGCTGTTGCCGGAAATCTGCACCCTCGACTGCGGCACCCTCAACTTCGGCGACGGCAACGCCATCTATGTTTCCACACCAGCGCAACTGCGCGCTGGCGCCAAGCGCATCACCGAGCTGGGCGTGAAAGCCGAACTGGAAATCTTCGACACCGGCCACCTGTGGTTCGCCAAGCAGATGATCAAGGAAGGCCTGCTCGATGACCCGCTGTTCCAGCTGTGCCTGGGCATCCCGTGGGGCGCGCCGGCCGACACCACCACCATGAAGGCGATGGTCGACAACCTGCCGGCCAACGTCACCTGGGCCGGCTTCGGCATCGGCCGCATGCAGATGCCGATGGCGGCGCAGGCCGTGCTGCTTGGCGGCAACGTGCGCGTGGGCCTGGAAGACAACCTGTACCTGGACCGCGGCGTGCTGGCCAGCAACGGCCAGTTGGTGGAACGGGCGGCGGAAATCATCACCCGCATGGGTGGCCGCGTGCTCACCCCGGCAGAAGGCCGGGCAACAATGAACCTCAAGCGCCGCTGATCCATTCAGGAGACCGATATGCCCTTCATCACCGAGATCAAGACCTTCGCCGCCCTGGGGAGCGGCGTGATCGGCAGCGGCTGGGTTGCCCGCGCCCTGGCCCATGGCCTGGACGTGGTCGCCTGGGATCCGGCGCCCGGCGCCGAGCAGGCCCTGCGCAAGCGCATCGCCAATGCCTGGCCGGCGCTGGAGAAACAAGGCCTGGCGCCTGGCGCTGCGCAAGACCGGCTGAAATTCGTGACGACCATCGAAGCCTGCGTGCGTGACGCCGACTTCATCCAGGAGAGCGCGCCAGAGCGCCTCGACCTCAAGCTCGACCTGCACGCGAAGATCAGCGCCGCGGCCAAGCCCGACGCGATCATCGGCTCCAGCACCTCGGGCCTGCTGCCCAGCGAATTTTACGAATCCTCCACCCACCCCGAGCGCTGCGTGGTCGGCCACCCGTTCAACCCGGTGTACCTGCTGCCTCTGGTGGAAATCGTCGGCGGCAGCCGCACCGCGCCAGAGGCCATCGAGGCGGCGAAAACCATCTACACCGCCCTGGGCATGCGCCCACTGCACGTGCGCAAGGAAGTCCCCGGCTTCATCGCCGACCGCCTGCTCGAAGCGCTGTGGCGCGAGGCCCTGCACCTGGTCAACGACGGTGTGGCGACCACCGGCGAAATCGACGACGCCATCCGCTTCGGTGCCGGCCTGCGCTGGTCGTTCATGGGTACCTTCCTCACCTACACCCTGGCCGGTGGCGACGCTGGCATGCGCCATTTCATGTCGCAGTTCGGCCCAGCCCTGAAACTGCCCTGGACCTATCTGCCGGCACCGGAACTGACCGACAAGCTGATCGACGATGTGGTCGACGGCACCTCCGATCAACTGGGTGAGCGCAGCATCGCCGCACTGGAGCGCTATCGTGATGACACGCTGCTGGCGGTGCTGGAAGCGGTGAAGACAAGTAAAGCCAGCCACGGCATGGCCTTCGGCGACTGAGGAGCCCACGATGCCCGCACTGATCACCTACCGCACCCCAGTCCAGGAGGACTGGGTCGACTACAACGGCCACCTGCGCGATGCCTACTACCTGCTGATCTTCAGCTACGCCACCGACGCGCTGATGGAGCGCATCGGCCTGGACGCCGACAGCCGAGGGCAGAGCGGCAACTCGCTGTTCACTCTGGAGGCGCACATCAACTACCTTCACGAGGTGAAACTCGGCAGCGAAGTGTGGGTACAGACGCAGGTCATCGGCTTCGACCGCAAGCGCCTGCACGTCTACCACAGCCTGCACCGGGCCGGGTCTGACCATGCGCTGGCGGCCAGCGAACAGATGCTGCTGCACGTGGACCTTAACGGGCCGAAGTCGGCGCCGTTCAGCGAACACAGCGCTGCGTTGCTGCAAGGGCTGGTGGATGAGCAGGCCGACCTGCCGCCAGCCGAGCATGTAGGCCGGGTGATCGCCCTGCCTTGAAAAAAATAACCCCGGAAAGCCGTGAGCATCCGGGGCCAAGAGCGAGCAACATCCACTGTGCATGAGTGAGGGTGACCAAACCCTCGAGGACCGTGAATGGCTGCAGTCTGCTGGCTTCGCGACTCGGGCAATTAGCCGGGAGCGACCTGTTCTTAGCCAAACCAGCCATTGCGACATTCTGCCCTTGCGGGCCTGTCGCTGCGGACACAGAATCGGTCGTAAATCACAGCAGCACTCTCTTCGCGATAAAAGGGACAACAGCCATGATGCATGCGGATTTGATTGACCAGGACGACCTGGCAGGCCACCTGCGCGCGCGCGGGTTCGACATTCCCGCCGGGGCCAGCGCCGAACAGGCCTGCGAGGCGGTGGTGCGCGGGCTGACCGAGCCCAATGCGCGGGCGTTGAAGGGCATGGTCGAGCAGATGTATACCGGCAGTGCGACCATCCTGCCGGCGGTGCGCCAGGCCATCGACAAGCAGCTGTTGCCGGCGCTGGCCCAGTTCAGCCGGCGCGCCTGATTCCTCCTGTTCCGGCCCTTTCGCGGGTAAACCCGCTCCCACAGGAAAATCACCAGCCTCAGGGTGATGAGTAACTTGTGGGAGCCACAGGAAAATCACCAGCCTCAGGGTGATGAGTAGCTTGTGGGAGCCACAGGAAAATCACCAGCCTCAGGGTGATGAGTAACTTGTGGGAGCCACAGGAAAATCATCAGCCTCAGGGTGATGAGTAGCTTGTGGGAGCCACAGGAAAATCACCAACCCCAAGGTGATGAGTAACTTGTGGGAGCCACAGGAAAATCACCAACCCCAAGGTGATGAGTAACTTGTGGGAG